>NZ_CAXSHM010000060.1:0-9775 GCF_964237335.1 uncultured Sphingomonas sp. | reverse complement strand
CGGCGGGCAATTTCCTCGCTTATGTCGACGAGCACCGGTTCGACGGGACGAGCTTCTACCGCGCCGCGCCCGGCAAGACCGACCCGCACCGCGGTTTCGTCCAGGGCGGCATCGACGTCGACGTGACGCGCGCCCGCTTCCCGATCGCGCACGAGCCGACGACCTTGACCGGCATCCACCATCTCGACGGCACGATCTCGATGGCGCGCAACGACCCGGGCACGGCGGCGGGCAATTTCACCATCATGGTCGGCGACCAGCGGTTCATGGACGCGCGGCCCGGATTTCCCGGCTACGCCGCGTTCGGCCATGTCGTGGACGGCATGACGGTGGTCCGCCGGATGCTGGCCCTGCCGACCTATCCCGGCGGCCGCAGCGCGGCGATGCTGAACCAGACGCTGCGTCAGCCGGTTCGGATCATCCACGTCAGTCGTGTCCGTTAGGTTGATTCAGCGTCGCTGAACCAATGGCGGAGCCGGCCCGCTCCCGCCAACCATTGTGCCCGGAGCGGCATGCTCGCCGGCCCGTTGCTCGACACGGCGCCCTATCCGATCAACGCGGCCCGCTACCTGTTCGAGGCCGAGCCGACCGAGATCGTGTCCGCGGTCATGACGCGGCATCGGGCATCCGGCTTCCGGGTCCGGGGCGGACGTCGACGACACTGTTGCGGTGAGGCCAGCCTAAGTGTTCGGTAGATCGCTCGAGCAGCAGCGCGTAATCGGCGATCCGAAGAGCCACGAGACGTTCAGGGCGCCCGACCAGTTCGGCGGCGAGATGAAGTATTCTCCGACTGCGTCCTGTGCGGCACCGAACCGGAGCCCGATGGCGAGGAAGGATTGGCGGACCCGCGCGGTATCATGCGGATCATCCGCGCGTTGGAGAGCAGTCGCACGCAGGTGCTGCCGCCGTTCTACCGCATGCGCCGGATTGATCCCGACGCGCAGGAGCAGTCGTTGCGTGGCATCAGTTAGCCCAAACCGGTCCATGCCTCCGATCCAGCCCGCAACCTGGATTAACCCCTGACACAACACTTGTTAGCTTGCGTACCGATCGCGCCAGGTGCATTCGTCAAAATGGATGACGCCGGACCCGCGAGGGCGTAGCGGCGGCTCATGGTCTTCTCCTGCAAGGCGGCGGCGATGCGCGATATCTGGTCAACGAACCCGCGGTACTGGCGCGCGGCGACCGCGATGACGGCGCTGTTGCTCGCGTCCGGCTGTTCCAAGGGCGTCCTAGACCCCGCCGGGCCGATCGCGGCCAGCGAGAAACTGATCCTGTTCAACGCGTTGGCCATCATGCTGGCGATCGTCGTCCCGACCATCATCCTGACGCTGGTTTTCGCCTGGTGGTTCCGCGCTGGTAACACCCGGGCGATCTACCGGCCCGAGTTCGCCTATTCCGGCCGGATCGAGATGCTCGTCTGGTCGATCCCGATCCTGACGATCATCTTCCTGGGCGGCGTGACGTGGATCGGCAGTCACGAGCTCGATCCCTTCAAGCCGCTGCCCGCCACCGCGGCCGGCAAGCCGATGGAGGTCGAGGTCGTCTCGCTCGACTGGAAATGGCTGTTCATCTATCCCGAACAGGGCGTCGCCAGCGTCAATCGCCTGGTGGTGCCCGCCGGGCGGCCGGTCCACTTCTCGCTGACCTCGGCAAGCGTCATGAACAGCTTCTTCGTGCCGCAGCTGGGCAGCCAGATCTACACCATGAACGGCATGGTGACGCAGCTCAGCCTCCAGGCCGACAAGCCCGGGAGCTATTTCGGCCAGAGCACGCATTTTAGCGGCGATGGATTTTCCGACATGAACTTCCGCGCGGACGCGGTGTCGCCGGCTCAGTTTGCCAGCTGGGTCGCGGGGGCGCGTGGTTCGGGACCGTCGCTCGATGGCCCCGGCTATGCCGCACTTTCGAAGCAAAGCACCAAGGTCACACCTTTTACTTATCGTGCGGTCGCACCAACGTTGTTCCAGGCGATCGCGACACAGCGGGTCGCCCCGTCGGCGGGCCCGCAGGAGGGCCGTGGCGGCCCGACCGTATCTCCCGGAGAAAATAGCTGATGCTCGGCAAGCTTAACTGGTCCGCGATCCCGCTGTCGCAGCCGATCCCGATCATCGCGAGCCTCGTGGTCGCGCTTGGCATCACGAGCGTACTCGTGTGGATCTGGCTGAAGGGGTATTTCCCGTACCTCTGGAATGAATGGATCACGAGCGTCGATCACAAGCGGATCGGCGTGATGTATTGTTTCCTCGCGCTCGTCATGCTGATCCGCGGCTTCTCCGACGCGATCCTCATGCGGACGCAGCAGGCGCTGGCGTTCCACGGGCCTGGCTACCTGCCGCCCGAACATTACGACCAGGTCTTCTCCGCGCATGGGACGATCATGATCTTCTTCGGCGCGATGCCGTTCATGATCGGCCTGATGAACTTCGTCGTGCCGCTGCAGCTCGGCGTACGCGACGTCGCCTTCCCGACGTTCAACTCCGTCAGCTTCTGGCTGACGGCGGCTGGCGCGCTGCTCGTCAACGTATCGCTCTTCGTCGGCGAGTTCGCGCGCACCGGCTGGTTGCCTTACCCGCCGCTGTCGGAGCTTGCCTATTCGCCGGGCGTCGGCGTCGACTATTATCTCTGGGCGATCCAGATCGCCGGCATCGGCACGTTGATGAGCGGGGTGAACCTAGTCACCACCATCCTCAAGGTGCGTGCGCCCGGGATGAGCTATTTCCGCATGCCAATGTTCTGCTGGACGTCGCTCGGCGCCAACCTGCTGATCGTCGCCGCCTTCCCGATCCTGACGGCGACGCTCGCGATGCTGACGCTCGACCGGTATCTAGGCTTTCACTTCTTCACGAACGATGGTGGCGGCAACGTCATGATGTTCATGAACCTGATCTGGGCATGGGGCCATCCGGAGGTCTATATCCTGATCCTGCCGGCGTTCGGCATCTTCTCCGAGGTGATCTCGACCTTCTCGCAGAAGCCGCTGTTCGGCTATCGCTCGATGGTCGGCGCGACGTTGTTCATCGTGATCGTCGCGTTCACCGTCTGGCTGCACCATTTCTTCACCATGGGTGCGGGCGCGGACGTCAACGCGATCTTCGGCATCGCCACCTCGATCATCGCCGTGGGCACAGGCGTGAAGGTCTTCAACTGGATCTTCACCATGTATGGCGGGCGCATCCGCTACGACACACCGATGCTGTGGTCGGTCGGCTTCATCGTCACCTTCGTAGTGGGCGGGATGACGGGCGTGCTGCTGGCGGTGCCGCCGGCGGACTTCGTGCTGCACAACTCGATGTTCCTCGTCGCCCACTTCCACAACGTCATCATCGGCGGCGTCCTGTTCGGCGCGTTCGCGGGGATGACCTACTGGTTCCCCAAGGCGTTTGGCTTCAGGCTGCACGAGGGGCTGGGCAAGGCGGCGTTCTGGTTCGCCTTCGTCGGCTTCTGGGTGACGTTCATCCCCTTCTATGCGGCCGGCCTGCTCGGCATGACGCGGCGGATGCAGCATTACGACAATCCGCAATGGTATCCCTGGATGATCGTCGCCGGCATCGGCACCGCGATCATCTCCGTCGGCGTCGTCTGCCAGATCCTCCAGGTCGTCGTGTCGATCCGCAACCGAGAGGCCCTGCGCGACGAGACGGGCGATCCCTGGAACGGCCGCAGCCTGGAGTGGATCACCTCCTCGCCGCCGCCGACGTTCAACTTCGCCGTCTATCCCGACGTCCATGGCGAGGAGGCGTATTGGTCGATCAAGCAGGGCGCGCTCGAGGCGCAGTCGCTGCCGCAGCTGCCCGATTATGAGCCGATCGAGATGCCGCTCAACACGCCGACCGGGATCATCACCGCCTTCTTCGCGTCGTTCACCGGCTTTGCGCTGATCTGGCACATCTGGTGGATGGTGATCATCAGCATGATCGGCGCCTATGCCACGTTCGTGTGGTTCGCGTGGCGCGACGAGCATGAGTATGAGATCCCGGTCGAGGAGCTCGCCAGGATCGATGGCGAGCGCCGTGCCCGCCGTCGTGCGTGGATCGAAGCGGGTGTGCAGGCATGAGCGCGGCCGCCGCGAGGATGCCGCACGATCCCAACATGCTCGGGCGTCAGCGCGTCGTCCGCGGTGGCGGGCACGGCGACGGGCATGATAGCGGACACGGCCATCACGAGGCGACGGGTCACGGCGAAGGGGGCCCCGCGTCGAAGCGGGTGACGGTCGCGTACGGCTTCTGGATCTTCCTGCTGTCCGACATCATCATGTTCTCGGGCTTCTTCGCGGCCTATGCCGTGCTGGCGAAGGCGAGCGCGGGCGGGCCAACGGGGGCGCAGCTGTTCGAGCCGCTGCGGGTCGCCGAGGAGACCGGGCTGCTGCTGGTCTCGAGCTTCACCTGCGGGCTCGCCGGTGTCGCGACGCAGGCGAAGAACCGGTTCTGGACGCAGATGGCGCTGCTCGCCACCGGGCTGCTCGGTTTCGCCTTCATGGTGCTGGAGATCCAGGAGTTCGTCGGGCTGATCGCACGTGGCGCGGGCCCGAACCGGAGCGCGTTCCTGTCCTCCTTCTTCGCGGTCGTCGGTTGCCACGGGCTCCATGTCACGGCCGGGTTGCTGTGGCTGGGCACGATGATGGCGCAGTTGCAGGTCAAGGGTTTCCGCGACGACATCTGCCGGCGCCTGCTGTGCTTCAACCTGTTCTGGCACGCGCTCGACATCATCTGGGTCGGGCTGTTCACGGTCGTCTATCTGATGGGAATGGGCGCATGAGCGATACCAAATACGCCGCCGAGTTCGGCGATGCCGCCCCCGGCGAGGAGAGCGCGGGCGGCAGCGGGATCGCCAAGGGCGTCACCGGCTATTTGATCGGCCTGGCGCTCGCCGTGGCGCTGACGGCGGCGTCGTTCTGGAGTGCGTCCACGCACCTGATCTACGGCCCCGCCGTCCCGTTCGCGCTGGCGACGTTCGCGATCGCGCAGATGGGCGTACATCTGGTGTTCTTCCTCCACATCACGACCGGGCCGGACAATACCAACAACGTCCTGGCGCTCGCGTTCGGGGTGCTGATCGTGTTCCTGGTCGTGGCGGGATCGTTGTGGATCATGTCGCACCTCAACGACACGATGATGCCGATGAACGAGATGATGGCGAGACAGAGGTAAGGCGCAGGCGCGGCAACGCCCGCGCCGATGCGCAACGCGCAGCGCCTTACCCGGCCGGCGGGTCGGCGGCGACGCCGACGAACCCGTTCGACGTCACGCGGCGGCTTTGCTGTCGCGCGTGGCAATAAGGAGTTCTTACTTGCCGGACTGGCGAATGCGCAGATACACGACGAGGTGCGTGCCGTATTCGGGCACACGCAGCGCCGGTCGATAGCCGCGCTTCAACGCCGCCGTCACCACCGCCAGGCTCGCCTGGTTCCACGGCGTCAGCGGCTCCTCCAGCATCACGACGGCGGGTGGGCGACCGGCCATGATCCGCCGCACCTCCGCCGCCTCGTCGATCCCGGTCGCGCCCTGTTCGGCGGCGTAGGCGAGCGTCGAGGGAAAGGCGTAGCGGGTCGGCGTGCAGGCTTGGGCGAGCAGATAGGTGATCGAGTCGCCCGCAAAGACATAGGGACACTCGCCCGGCGGGGTATGCGCCGCGACGAACGCCGCCGCCGCCCGTGCGCCGCTCGCATCGTCCGGGCGGGTCGCAAGCTTGACGACGAACACCGCCAGTCCCGCCATTAGCGACAACCAGAGCGCCCGAGGGTGCCGCGTGAAGGTCCGCGACGCCAGGATCGCGAGCGGCGCGACAAGCGGGAGCGCGTAATGATCGAAGAAGCTGCCGATCATCGCGAACCCGATCAGCGCCGCGACCAGCCAGCCGACCGCGATCCGCAGCGCCGGCGACCCTCCCGCCCGGATCGTCGCGATCGTGCACAGCCACAGCGGCGCAAGCTGCGCGGTCGTGCCCAGCAGCCGCATCGCGATCTTGCCCGCCGGGAAGCCATGCTTCAGCAGCACCGACCCGAAATCGGCGGACCGGAACATCGCGAACTCGGCGGCCGGGCGGGTCGCGTACAAGGCGACGACGATCAGGGTCGGCAACGCGCCGAGCAGCATCCACGCCGCTCCCGCGCCGATCACGGCGGGCAGGCGCGCGCCGGCGCGGCGCAGGTGGTGGAGGTGGACGAGGCCGAAGAACGCGCCCTCCACGACCGGCGTGTACTTGGTCTGGATCGCGAGTCCTGCCAGCAAACAGGCGGCGGCCCCGCTCCGCCCGATCCCGCGCCGGTCGCCCGCCGCCGCACGCTCGGGCAGGTGCAACGTCAGCAGCGCCGCGCCGGTGACGAACAGATTGTAGAACACCGGCGTCTCGCCGCCGCGTCCGCTCAGCAACGGCAGCCAGATCAGATAGGCGGCGGCGGCGGCGAGCGCAGCGCCGCGTGACGCCCCCACCCGCACCGCCGCCCGGTCGACAAGCGCGGCGGTCGCGGCGGCGAACAGCGTCGCGACGATCTGATAGGCGAGGATGCCGTCACCCGGCAGCGCCCGGATCGCGGCATAGATCGCAAACAGCCCGGGCGGCTTCCTGTCCCACAGGTCGATGTCGGGCCAGGCGCCGTGCCACATCCGGTCGCCGACGAGCAGATACCATTGCTCGTCGACATGGACGACCGGATTGCCGAAGTCCCACGCGCGCAACGCGACCGCCAGCGCGAGCAGCGCGGCAAGCCGACCGACAGCCGAGTGCGGCAGCGGGAAGCGGGTCGGCCAGCGCAATCGGGAAGCAGCACTGACGATCGCAGGTGCTTTCAAAGGGATCATGGCAGGCGGCGTCTCGTCCGCTCGGCCGATGGTGCGGGTGGTCGGGGTCGAACCGACACTCCTTGCGGAACCGGATTTTGAGTCCGGCGCGTCTACCAATTCCACCACACCCGCGTGGCGGCCACCCGATGGCATATCGGGTAGCCGTTCGTCCAGCCGCTAGCGGAAAACCTCGCCCAGATCATGCGGCCGCTTGGGGTCTTCGCCGAAGCGATTGGGTCCGCGCGTGCCATCCATGCAGAACCACACGAACACCAGGATGGCGCAGATCAGGCCGATGACGAAGAAGAGGCCGCCCACGCCCATCAACCCGATCCCACCTTGCTGAAACGGCCGTCCCGATCGGAACGACGAGAGCGCACCGACGATGATCAGGGCGAAACCGATCGCGTAGGGCACCACCGGCAGCAACAGCCACCAGCCCCGCCGATCGGTGTCATGCAAGCGGCGCACCTGAACGGCGAGGTTCGGCAGGAAGATCGCGAGCGAGAAAATGCTCGTCAGCACGCCACTCCGGAACTGGCTGAACGCGGCGGGCCCGGTCGGCATCGGCGTCGCGCCGAACTGCCCCGGCGTTACCGTCCTAGGCGCGGGGCTCAATCCCAGCAGGCCGTCGATGAGCGACAGCACCACCGATACGATGATGATGAACAGCACCCACATCCAGAACTCCTTCCGCCGCGATCGGCCCGAGAACTGCGCGTAGCGCTTCAGCGGCAAGATCATCCATTCCATGCCCGTCTCTCCCTGTTGAACCTCAATTGCGCGGCGCCTGCCTCCGGTAGCTCAGCGCCTCCGCGACATGGATCCGCCCCACGCCCTCCGCCCCCGCCAGGTCGGCGATCGTGCGCGCGACCCGCAGCACGCGTGTGTAGCCGCGCGCGGTCAGCCGCATCTGCTCGGCCGCCTGCGCCAGCAGGCGCCGGCCCGGCTCGTCCGGCATCGCATGCGCGTCGAGCACGGGTCCGTCGGCTTCCGCGTTGGTCCGCGCGGCCACATCGGCATAGCGCGCCGCCTGCACCTGACGCGCCGCCGCGACCCGCCCGGCGACCTCCGCCGATCCTTCGGCGGGCGGCGGCAGGACGAGGTCGGCGGCGCTGACCAGCTGCACCTCGACGTGCAGGTCGATGCGGTCGAGCAGCGGCCCCGACACCTTCGCCTGGTAATCGGCGGCGCAGCGCGGCGCGCGGGCGCAGGCGAGCGCCGCGTCACCCAGATGCCCGCACCGGCACGGGTTCATCGCCGCGACGAGTTGCACCCGCGCCGGGAAGGTAACGTGCGCGTTGGCGCGCGCGACGCTGACGGTGCCCGCCTCCAGCGGCTGGCGCAGCGAATCGAGCACCGCGCGGCCGAACTCGGGCAGTTCGTCGAGGAACAGCACGCCCAGATGCGCGAGGGAGACCTCGCCCGGCTTCACCTTCAGCCCGCCGCCGGTCAGCGCCGCCATCGACGCCGAATGGTGCGGGCTGCGGAACGGCCGGTTGCGCGTCAGCCGGCCGCCGGCGAGCGTGCCCGCGACCGATTGCACCATGCTCGTCTCCAGCGCCTCGGCGGCGTCGAGCGGCGGCAGAATGCCGGGAAGGCAGCTCGCCATCAGCGACTTGCCCGATCCCGGCGGGCCGACCATCAGCAGGTTAGATAAGGCTACACAAGCAGGTCGCTGACGCGTCTTATCATTCTCACGCCTCCAATGCGCATGCCGCAGCGCCACGGCATTGGCAGCTAGCGACCAGGTTGACCCCCTGGTCACGCAGCCAAACGCATCACAGGCCGCGGGCATGGCTAATCAGCTCCTGATCTGGTCGAGCCGCTTCAGGAACGACGAGAACTCCTGAAGCGTCCGCAGATCCTCGTCCACGAGCCCGTCCGGATCGAAGTGCATCACCAGGTTCCTGATGCCCCGCACTTTCTCGAGCTGCCGGCAAAAAGCCTTCCGATCGGCCTTCAATTCCAATCGCGCCCAGTTGGAACCATCCTGAAGAAGGAAGACGTATTCACCGAAGGTGAGATCCGCGACCGTCGAGACGTCGTGCGTGCTGCCCGGAGCCCGGACGGCACGTAGTTCATCACTCGAGTAGCGCTGACCAATGATGTTGCGGACATGCGTCTCGATCTCGCTCAGCAGCAGGAAGGGCTCGGACAAAGCTCTGAACTGCAAGCTCAGATCGGCCGCCGTCACAATTCCGGCGATGCGCTGCTCACGGTCTCGCACGAGCACAAAATCCCTCTCGACGATGGCGCGGATCGCGTCGAAGATGGAGGCCGTCTCGTCAAGGATTGTCGCCTCGACCATGAAGTCGCGAGCGCACGCTCCGGGCTTGCCGAGCACGAAGCGCGCGGCGATCTCGGGCCACGTCACCACGCCCTTCACCGTCCGCTCCCCGACCATTACGGGAAGCTGGGAGAAGTCGTTGAGCATCATGGTCGTCACGACTTCGCTGACGCTGGCGTCCGGGCCTATGTAGACGACCTTCTTGTTCGCCGCCTGGAAGCGGCTAAGCCGGTATCCGGCGTCGCGATGCGCCCACCCGACCTCGTGGGTAGTCGGAGCATTCGCCGACTGGGGCGGAACCGCTCCCGGCATTGGCGCGGCAGTCCCCTCCGCCATGGCCGAAGCCCGGTGAAAGCCGACCGATCCGTCGAGCCACGGCTCCTCGAAGTCCGGCAGCGTCTCCAACGATAGCTCCTCGAGCTGCTCGCGGATGTGCGCCACGATCGAGACGCCCCGGCGCTTCGCGTCGAACCAGGACAGAAACTCACGCACGGTTACCGGGTTGACGGAGCGGCCTGCCGCCAATGCGTCCGCCACGGTCTTCAGCTCCTTCGGCGGCATGCGCTTCCCCATCCGTCTCGCGAACTCGCACCATCTTAGACCACACGGACCCGGGGGCAACGGCCGAGCGAACGCCTCCGCAGCATTCGGTGTGAAGGGCGGTGACAAACCCGGCCACAGGAACGCCGGCGCAGTGCTGGCG
>NZ_CAXSHM010000059.1:0-9853 GCF_964237335.1 uncultured Sphingomonas sp. | reverse complement strand
CGTCGACGGCTGGCTGTTTCCCGGCCAGCACTATCTCAAGCCGATCAGCACACGGCAGCTGCACCGCATCGTCGTGGAGGCGAGCGTGGCGGCGGGTATCGGCAAGCGCGTCGGACCGCACACGTTGCGGCACTGCTTTGCGACGCACCTGCTCGAGGACGGGATCGACGTCCGCATCATCCAGACGCTGCTCGGTCATGCGAAGCTTGAGACCACCGCCTATTACACGCAGGTCGCCACCCGGGTGCTGCGCAACGTGACCAGTCCGTTCGACAGGCTGGCGACAGCCGCCATGGAAGCGAGAGCGTCCAGCGGCTGAGCGGGCATGCGCGCCTCCATCGAGGTCGCCGACATCTTCCGCGCTGCCGGGCCCGCGTACCGCGCCGCCCGGGCCGGGCACCTGAGCCTGGACCAGCTCAAGGTCATGTCGGCGATAGAGCATTGCCGCACCGCAGTCATGGGCGGCCACGTCGAAGCCTGCACCGACTGCGGGCACTGGCGGGTCGCGTATAACAGTTGCCGCAACCGGCACTGCCCGCGGTGCCAGGGCGCGGCCGCGCGCACCTGGCTCGCCGAGCGCGAGGCCGACCTGCTGCCGGTCGGTTACTTCCACGTCGTCTTCACGCTGCCGGCCGAGGTCGCCGACATCGCGTTCCAGAACTGAGCTGCCCCCTTCCGAGTGGTCCATCGACTATGACAGTCTGGACCGAGGAAGGGACGACGAATGCCTGCGAAGAAGCACAAGCCCGAGGAGATCATCGGCAAGCTGCGTGAGGTGGAGATTGTGCTGGGCCAGGGCGGGACGACCGCTGAGGCGTGCCGGCGCATCGCGGTCAGCGAGCAGACCTATTACCGTTGGCGCAAGGAGTACGGTGGTCTGAAGACGGATCAGGCCCGGCGGATGAAGGATCTAGAGAGGGAGAACCTACGGCTGCGCCGTGCGATCTCGGACCTGACGCTGGACAAGCTCATCCTGCAGGAAGCCGCACGGGGAAATTTCTGAGCCCCGCGCGGCGCCGGCGCTGCATCGACCAAGTGAAGGAAGTGCTGGACGTATCCGAGCGGCGCGTGTGTCGCGTGCTCGGGCAGCACCGGTCGACGCAGCGCAAAGCGCCGTGCGGGGCAGATGACGAAGAGGCGCTCACCGACGACATCATCGCCTTGGCCAAGCAGTACGGGCGCTACGGCTATCGCCGGGTGACCGCGTTGCTGCATGCGGCCGGCTGGTCGGTGAACCACAAGCGCGTGGAGCGGATCTGGCGGCGCGAAGGGCTGAAGGTGCCGCAGAAGCAACCAAAGCGCGGTCGGCTTTGGCTGAACGACGGCTCGTGTCTCCGGCTGCGGCCGGAATATCCGGGGCACGTCTGGGCATACGACTTCGTCGAGGCACGCACCCACGACGGGCGCAAGTTCCGGATCCTGACCATCATCGACGAGGCCAGCCGGGAATGCCTGGCGATGATCGTCGCACGCCAGCTCAAACACGAAGACGTGCTGGCGGCCTTGGCCGACCTGTTCATCGCACGGGGTCCGCCAGCGCACATCAGATCGGACAACGGCAGCGAGTTCATCGCAACCGAGGTTCAGAAATGGCTGGGGAAGATCGGCGTGAAGACGCTTTATATCACGCCCGGCTCGCCTTGGGAGAACGGCTACAACGAGAGCTTCAACGGCTCGCTTCGTGACGAACTGCTCAACGGCGAGATCTTCTACAGCCTCGCCGAGGCCAAGGTGCTGATCGAGGCGTGGCGGCGTCACTACAACACCGTCCGCCCGCACAGTAGCCTCGGCTACCGTCCGCCGGCCCCGGAAGCGGCGACACCGCCATTGCCGGCCTCCGGTTCCGCTACGCTCCACCTGCGACCGGCAATGGCGGCGGAGACGACAATGCACTAACTAACAACCCGGACCACCCGATGGGGGCTGCTCAAGATCTTGGTCGCGAACGAATTCAAGGTCCGGCTTCCGCTCTGACCGAAGTCCGGGGCTGTTCGGCTAGTCGTCGTACATGAGCTTGGTGTTCCAGTCGCAGGCGCTGCAACCACGGATGCCCGACATCTCGAGATCGCCATTGCTCGCCTCGGCGCCTCTTCACAGTTCGAGCCGTCTAATAGCACCTAAACCAACGACCGGTTTCGGGGAACGCTCAAATCGCCGTAAACGTCGGCTTCTGGGTCAAGTATTCCAGACTGCCTCCTAGATCACGACGCGGTACCCGCCCGGATTTGTGAATGTGAGTCCATGCTTGTTCCCGTAAGCGTTTCTCGACCCCCGGTATGTCGCGCCAGTAAATGCTCCGCATCGATTCCCGCCAGCCGATGATCTGGCGGGTGTAGCCCTCGGCCGCGTTGTGCTAAGAGCCCAACCGGTAATTAAGTTCGGCTCTCATCTGCGGTGCGCGCGCGCCCCTGGGTCCGGATGCAGTCGTTTGTGATCCCCGCATAGCGCCTCCCGCCCCTGGCGCGCGTGCAGCATACACATTTAGTCTGGCTCACGCGCCGTTCCGCAGTCTCTCCGACCAGCCATCGAGAGAAGCCCCCGAGAATGCATGATTTAATTCCCGGTTGGGCTCTAAGCAACCTAATCAGGCCACCACCTCGCTCGTAAATAGCTAGGGATCGAGACATGCAAGAGTCCGAAGCGTCCGATGCTGATCACGACAAGCTGTATTCACAGGGCTGGTATGATGCATGCGAAGCAGCTTGTAATATCGCGAAAAGCCATGGGCGCTCATTGAGGGCAGCTCAGTACAGAACAGCATGCGCGAATCTCGCCGCAGAAATACGTCAGCTGGCTGCCTCCCCGCCAGATTGGCGCAAATAGGATAAGTAGCTTTGATTATACCAGGATCGGTGGACAGGAAGGCCTGTGGTCTGAACCGCCCGGCGGGATCGCGCACGACGAGCCAGCGCAGGGGCACGATGGGGCGGCCGGGATGGCTCCACACCGCGCAGCCGGTAGCGAGTTCAACAGGCCGTTCGCATTGGCCGTACCAGTCGGTGACGATATGGGTGGACCAGGGAGGCGTCGGATCGGCGAGACGCTGCGCCAGCGTCGAAAGCCGGTTGCCGGTCCTCCGCGGGCGACCTCTCGTGTCGGGCCGGCGTGGCGGAGTTGGCACGAACAGACGCGCATCGAGCCGCAGCCACGTCACCACGTAGACACGGCCGCGCACGGCATCGAGCAGGTCGATCGCAGAGAAGCCGCTGTCGGCGACGGCCACGATGCGCCGGTCGGGGAGCCACCGGGCGATCTGCAACAGCATCTGCCGGGCATCGACCAGGGATTTGTGTCGGACACCGCGCAGGTCGGCCCAGCGCTGCGACGGCATCGGCACGGTCAGGAACGGCAGCGCCCAGACCCGCCGTCCCCATGGCACCGGCACCAGCAGCATCGCCGACAGCCAACGCAGGATCGTGCAACCTGATGTCTGGAAATTGCTGCGGGGCGTGATCACCCATTCCGGCATTCCCATTTGATGTAGGCCTTATTGTCGCAGGCCCATGTTTCGTCGATCTCGACGAGAACGGCGGAGACGAGGCGCAGGAGCGCCTGGTCGTTGGGGAAGACGCGGACCTTCACGGTGCGCCGCTTGAGCTCTTGCTGGACGGCGCGCTCGATGGGGTTTGAGGTGCGTAGGCGTCGGCGATGATGCTCGGGCAGCGTGAATACAGCCAAGCCTTCGGGCACGGCGTTTTCCAGCCATGTCGCGAGACTGGTGGCGGTGTCGCGATAACCGGCAACGAGCTCATCGAGCGCGACCTGAGCCTTGGCGAGCGTGGCTGCATTCCAGACGCTGCGCAGCTCGGCACCGATGCGCTCGCGGATGGCAGTGTTGGGAGCGTGGTGGATAGCATTTGCGGCGAGGTGGAACTGACAGCGCTGCCAGGTAGCGGCACCAAGTACGGCGCGGCGAGCGGCACGCAGGCCAGCGTGATCGTCGGAGACGATGAACTGGACGCCGCGCATGCCGCGCGCGACCAGACCGTCGAGGAAGCCACGCCAGTGGACCTCGGCCTTGCGACAGGGCGACGCTGACGCCGAGCACCCGGCGCCGCTCGTCGGGGCCGATGCCGATCGCCGAGAGGACGGCGGCGTCGCGCACGACGCCGCCTGCGCGCATCTTCTCGTAGCGGGCGTCCAGGATGAGGTAGCGGATCTCACCAAGCGGGCGGTTGCGCCATGCTTCCAGTTCCTCGTCGAGCAGGGCTGCGGCGCGGCTGACCTGGGATGAAGATAGACCCTCGATGCCGAACTCGCGCAGCACTGCCTCGGCCTGACGGGTGGAGACGCCCTTCACGTACATCTCTGCAACCGCCAGCATCACCGCGCGCACCGAGCGACAGCCGCGCTCCAGCGACTGCGGGAAAAACGGCTCGGCACCGTGGCCGGCGGTCTTGGGCACCGCCACGTTCACCGTGCCCGCCGGCGTGTCGATCCGCTTAGACTTGTAGCCATTGGCATAGCCCCGGCGGTCGGTCGTGCGCTCGTAGTGCCCTGCGCCCAGGAAGCGCTCGCGCTCGATCCGCATCGCCATTTCGAAGGTCCGCGCGAACGCCGCGGCGATGCCCTCGGGGCCGTGTTCGATCAGCTGTTCCAGTACTGCCTCGATCGCCGTATCATGCCTGCTGTCCATTCGTTCTCTCCACGGCTGTGTTGCAACTCCATGGAATGCCGAAGATGGGCAGCTGGTGCCGGGGCATGCCCCGGCACCAGCTTACAAATCCCGACCCGATCGAATTTCCAGACCTCGCGTTACACAACCCAACGCAGGCCGCTGGCCTTGCCGAAATGGCCGTGGCTTGAGCGCCACCGGATCCCGGTAGATGCCCCGTGCCGCGATCTTTCCGCCTCAGCGCCGTTCGATCATGTCGTCCAGCCCGATCACCACCGGCCCGGCGGGACGAACGTTGCAACCAACCGGATAAGGAGCAACCTGGCAGCCGCCAGCGCGGACCATCGGCTTCGGCTGAGAACGTCGTGATAGCGCGAGAAGCCCGCATCCTCCCCGCGTCCGGTAACCCGCAATGCGGCTGCCGCCTTCCGGCGATGGGTCGTCAGGATCGCACAGGTCGTTCTCATGATCCTGCAGAGCTTTGCAAATCACGTCGGAGTGAGGCTGAACCAATGGCAGAAAGTGGGAAGCAATAGTTACCATGCAATGTCGTCTTCGGGTCCTGGCGGCCTTCTAAAACTCCGATCCTAAAAACGCCTCACGTTCCCGCAACTCCGTCAATGCGGGGGAGTTTCGGGAAAAGGAAATTGGGAACGAGTTTTGGGAAAACGGCTCGGCGGGAGGGCATCAACGCGGTCGATTCCCGCCGCTTTCTCGTCGTAGGTTCGATCTTGGGAAACCTTTGCCGCTTGCTCCGATTGCGAAATTTCCGGGATCGTGCAACGATCCGACGATGTGTGATCATCTGCATTTCCGATGAAGTCGGCTCATATAATGCGCGGTCTCGGCCTCCTCGGAGCGGGCGTGCTCCTGGCAGCCACTGTCACTCGCAAGCGAAAGGTCGACAGGGTAGCCCCGGAGCTGCGTAACGCGGCGCTGTTCGCGATGCCACCGCTGCGGCCGGCCCTCATTCCCCTCACCCAGCGCCTGCTGAGGATAAGGAAAGCAAAGGCGCCGATCGGCGTCCGCATGACGGAACGACGGCTGTCGGGGACTGCGGGTAATCCGGACGTTCGTGTTCTTATCCTCGAACGCGAAGGTAGCGGAGGAACGCGCCCGGCGCTGCTCTGGCTACACGGCGGCGGTTATCTGATCGGCACGCCGGAGATCGACCTGACGCTGCTTGCGCGTGTGCTGGAACGGCTCGACGTCATTGTGGTCAGCGTGGACTATCGGTTGGCGCCGCGTGATCCTTTCCCGGCCGCTCTCGACGATGCGATGACTGCGTTGCGCTGGCTGCGCGAGCAGGGCGAGGCGCTCGGCATCGATCGGGACTCTATCGCGATCGGGGGCAACAGCGCCGGCGGCGGACTTGCCGCCGCGCTCGCGCAACGCGCACACGACGAGGACGTGCCCCTGGCCTTCCAGCTTCTCATGTACCCGATGCTTGACGACAGGACGGTGCTTCGAACCGAGCATGGCAACCGCGGCGAGCTAATATGGACACCGCGCGAGAACCGCTTTGGCTGGACCTCATATCTTGGACAGCCGCCGGGCGATGATGCTCCCGCCTACGCCGCACCGGCACGCCGCCACGACCTCGTGGGCCTGCCGCCGGCATGGATCGGCGTCGGTTCCCTCGACCTGTTCCATGACGAGGATGTTGCGTACGCGCAACGCCTACTCGCGGCGGGCGTGTCTTGCGTCCTCGAGGTCGTCGCCGACGCGCCACACGCCTTTGACCTGCTGAACTTCGATACGGCGACGGCGCGCGCGTTCCATGACGGCATGATCGATGCGCTCGCTTCAGGCTATGCCGAGATTTGAAAGAGGGTGAGCCAGTGACCCTGGCCTCAGCTCGACTTTCCGCATTTTAGGCGGTGTGGCAGGCAAGATTGATCAGGTGGTCGAGTATTCCGTCGGTCGATACGCGGGTGCCGGTCCTGTTGAGACATGGCAAAAGTCTGGTCAGTCCATAATTGTCGCCGGACTGCGGCGAGCGCATCGCTGAAGGCGACGGCCTCCTTGGCGTACCAACGTGCCGAACGCACGACGATGGTGCGGGCTTTGTGGATGTCTTCGGTGAACAGGGTGATGAGCGAAAACAAGGCAAGCAGCATGGGGGTGGTGCGAGCGATGGCACGATCGGTCCACTTACGCTGCGTCTCGACGCCGAGGTGGCGACGGACCTCGGCGAAGGTCACCTCGATCGACAGCGGCGGATGAACCAGCCGAGCATGTCGGCGGACGAGACATCAGGATCGGTGGACAGGAAGGCCTGAGGCCTGAACCGTCCGGTGGAATCGCGCACGACGAGCCAGCGCAGGGGCACGACGGGACGGCCGGGACGGCTCCACACCGAGCAGCCGGTAGCGAGTTCAACGCGCCGTTCGCCCTGCCGTAGCAGTCGGTGACGATATGCGTCGACCACGGAGTCGCAGGATCGGCGAGGCGCTGCGCCAGTGTCGGGGGCCGTTCGCCGGTCAGCCGCGGGCGGCCTCTCGTGCGTGACCGGCGTAGCGGAGCTGGCACGAACAGACGCGCATCAAGCCGTAGTCGCGTCACTACGCAGATGTGGGCGCGCACGGGCTATGTTGCGCAAGCCTTGGTTCTCGCCCACTACTGACGGCGGCGGCAGTCGCCATGAGGGAGTGAGTAATGGCGCACCAGCCGCCTGCAGCTGCAGTCAACGAAAGCGAGGCGCGGCGTCCTCGCGCGGGCAGACCTGCGCAGGCGCTGATCACGCGTGCCAAAGCTGCTACCGTTGCTCTCCGTCTGATAGATCGCGACGGTCTCGACGCCCTCAGTCTTCAGGGCGTGGCACGAGAGTTGGGGGTGAAGGCACCTTCTCTATACCATCATTTTCGACACAAGGAAGAACTGCTCACCCAGGTTGCTCGGCAGTTGCTCGAAGAGGTCAATAACGAGCGTGAGGTGTGGTCGACCGATTGGGAGCAGCGGACGATCGAGTTGAGCTCGGCGACGCGACGTATCGCTCTCAAGCACCCGAATGCTGCGCCACTCACCTTGCGCTTTTTTCCGCGCCAGCTGATGCTTCCCGCATATGAGCGCCAGCTGATCGATTGCCCCTATCCGGTGGAAGCGCATGCGGTAATTCTCGAGTCAGTCGAGAAGTTCACCTACGGAACGGCGCTTTTTGCCGCCGCTGCCGAAGCTCATCACATTCCTGCGATGCCGATCATCGACGGGAGGCGCTTCCCTTACCTGGAACGAGCGTTGGAAATGGCGCCAGAAGAGGAAGCTATCTTCGTCGAATCGCTCAGAGTTCTTCTTGCCGGCTTCAGAGCACGGTATGGCAGACGAGCATCACCATGATGTCCGGGCCGGGCCGCTTAAACCGGCTCGAACCTTGGACGCTAGAAGTTGTCTCCAAGCCGAATAATACCGCCCGCCGTTTCAACGAATACGTCGAGGTCGGCAGGACTTCCAGTTGCGGTCCCGGTGCCGGTTCCACCTGCGAAAGGAATATCATTGGGGGTGGTAACGACCAGCTTGTTCGTCAGGTTCGTGCCGATTAAGCTAAGCCTCCAACGATTCTTTGCAGATGCCCGAGCAATGGAAGCGTCCAACTTGCATAGCTGTGCTGTTCGGCAAACGGCGCGAGCGCATCGGAAAAGTTGTACCGAGATCTATAAGTGACATTGGCATTTAATACGGCGTGTAGTCCAGAAGGGGTGACCGGGACATCTAAAGTACTCCAAAGGCTATCAGCAATATGGGCACTTTAGGCGCTACTCGACTTTCCAAGTTCTGGCCGTTTTACGCGCCGGTTGCAAACCTCAGATCGCAAACTTGCGCGATTGTTTGACCTGAGTAGCACGACCCTATAAAATGTGAAATCGAGCATCGTTGTACGCGGTTGATCCGTGGAGGATGAACCCCGAGACACCTGACACCCGGTAGTTAACGTCCCCTTCTATGCCGCGAGTTGTGAGTCTACCAGCTATCCCAGACCCTTGTCCGACAGAGGTGGCTCGGTTCATTTGAACAGCTCGGCGCGATTGCTAAGTGGAGCGTCCGCCGGTTTCATGCCGCTGCGAGAAGCGGCCGGTTGAAGTAGACGTGATCGGGCGTCCTGCGGTCAAGCGACGAGTGCGGGCGTCGGCCGTTGTAGAAGGCCAGATACCGGCCGATCGACGCGCGGGCCTCGCTGACAGAGGCATAGGCCCGTAGGTAAACCTCCTCGTATTTCACCGAGCGCCACAGGCGCTCGACGAACACGTTGTCGCGCCAGGCGCCGCGTCCATCCATGCTGATTGCGATCTTCTCACGTTGCAAGACGGCGGTGAACGCCATGCTCGTAAATTGGCTGCCTTGATCGGTATTGAAGATCTCCGGCGCTCCGAAGCGCGTCAGCGCTTCCTCCAAAGCTTCGATGCAGAAATCGGTCTCCAGCGTGATCGACAGCCGCCAGCTGAGCACCCGCCGGCTGAACCAGTCGACGATGGCGATCAGATAGACGAAGCCGCATGTCATCGGAATGTACGTGATGTCGGTCGCCCAAACCTGGTTAGACCGCGTCACCGCTACCTTGCGCAGCAGATAGGGATAGATCTTGTGACCCGGCGCCGGTTTCGACGTGTTCGGTCGCCGGTAGATCGCCTCGATCGCCATTTTCCTCATCAACGTGGAGACGTGCAGCCGGCCGACCTTGATGCCTTCGGCGGCAAGCAGGTCGCGTAGCATCCGGCTGCCCGCGAACGGGAAATCCATGTGCAACGCATCGATCCGTCGCATGATCGCGAGGTCGGCAGCCGAGGTTGGCCGGGGCAGATAATAGACGCTGCCGCGGCTGATCCCCAACTCCCGCGCCTGCCGCTTCACTGGCAACGCGTGGGAACGGTCGATCAACGTTTTGCGCTCGGCAACAGTCCTGCTTTGCCGAGCGCCCCGGACAAAAAATCGTTCACCAGCGTCAGCTCGCCAATCTTGGCGTGCAACGTCTTCACGTCGATCGCAGGCTCCGCCGGTTCGCTATGGCCGTCCGACCCGAAAACCCCCGCTGCCCCTTCCAGCAACTGGCCGCGCCAGATCGTGATCTGGTTCGGGTGAACGTCGAACTGCTGCGCCAGCTCGGCCAGCGTCTTCTCGCCCTTCACGGCAGCCAGGGCCACCTTCGCCTTGAAGGCCGGGCTGTGGTTCCGGCGTGTTCGCTTCGTCATCTGGGCACCCCCAATAACCCTGGCGTCATCCGGCCGAAGGTGATTCACTGCGCCT
>NZ_CAXSHM010000058.1:0-10223 GCF_964237335.1 uncultured Sphingomonas sp. | reverse complement strand
TCTCGGTGGAAATCTATGCCTTCTCCGGGTCAGCTCTCAGTGGAAATCAACAGCCAGTGATCCGGGCAGGCGTCCTCGGCGCGCAGATCGAGCGCTTCGACTTGGTCGATGGCCGCGAGCACCTGCTCAACCTTCGGCCAGCCGGAGATGCGCAGCAGGATCTCCGCGCCTGGCAGGACGAACGGCACGGTCGAGAGCGACTGGCCGGGATCGACGGCGCGGAGCACGTCGATCCGGCTGACGATGGTGCCGTAGTCGTTGGAGGCCCAGCGGACGAACGCGAACACCGCGCCCGGGGCGAATGCTAGAACGCGGCGACGACGATCGAGGATGCGTTCCTGCGTCTCACGACCGAAACGTATCCATCGCTCGATCTTGCCTTCGAGGTGGATCAGCTCGACTTCGGTGAGCGCGGTCACGGCACGGGTCCATGGTCAGCGTCACTATCGCCGAACTCGCGCTCAAGCAGCGTCCGCAGCATCTCTGCGACGGTGATGCCGCGCTCGAAGGCCGTGATCTTGATCCGGCCGCGCAGCACCGGGGTCACGTCGATCGTCAGCCGGGCGCTGTACTCGACGGGGGAAGCCCCACTGGCGCCGGGCTCGCGCACCCAAGCGTCGGCCGCGCCGGGTCGCGCCGCGAAGCGCGAGGTTGGACGCGGCCGGCTCATGGTGCGAGGCCCTCGATTTCGGCGGCGAGAGCGGCGATCTCGGCGGCCGCGAGGCAGCCCGGATCGAGCTCCTCGGCAAGGCGACCGGTGCGCGCGGCGTCGGCGAAGATGACGCGCTGCCCAATGCGGGCGCCGAGCACGGGCGGGTCGTGCTCGGCCAACGCCTCCGCGATCTCGCGCGCGATGACGGTGCGGGCCGCGCAGCGGTTCAGCACCATGCGCGCGGGCAAGCCGGGCCGGAACACGCGTGCCTCGTCGAGCAGGCGGAGCATCTCCGCCGACGCCCAGCCGTCCAGCGGCGACGGCGTGGCGGGGATCAACACCAGATCGGCGGCGAGCAAAGCGGAGCGCGCGACGCCGGCGATCCGCGGCGCGCCGTCGACGATCACATGATCGGCGTCAGCGGCGATCGCCGGTAGCTCGCGATGCAGCGTTTCACGCGGCAAACCGAGGACACCGAACAGCCGTGCCACGCCCTCGCGGGCGCGCTGCTCGGACCAGTCGAGCGCCGACCCTTGCGGGTCCGCATCGACCACCACCACGCGCTTCCCCTTCCCGGCCCATCGCCCGGCGAGGTGCAGCGCCAGCGTGGTCTTGCCGACGCCGCCCTTCTGATTGACGAGCGCGACGATCATGGCCGTCGCCCTGCTGGCAAGACCGAGTTATCCACGGTCTCGCGCGCCCGCGCATCTTTAGAGTTAGATTCAGTTACAGAGTTAAGGGCTTTGAGGCTGAACGTAAGCTGCTGATTAACGACGGATTTTGCCCCATCCGTATTTACGGCTTGCGCCCGAAGTCCCGATGATCGTGCGCCTGAAGTCCCGATACGGCTGCGCCCGAAGTCCCGATAGGCTGGCGAGCCCGAGCGTGAGTTATCCACTAGCTCGGACGGCCCGTTCGGGCGCATGACGATGAACTCGCCAAGAAGGCCGGTCGCGTCGAACAGACGTTCGATCTCAAGCCGATAACCGGGGAGAGGCTGGCGCGCGGCGATCCGCCGGATGTCCAGCGCGAAGTCGGTGAACCGTGCGGTGGAAGCGCTCTTGGTATGCAGATGGCGGAGATCGAAACGCCAGCCTTCTACCTGCCGCCCGGCGTGCTTGCGGGCGACGCGGTAGAGCCAGCGCTCGATGCCGCCGGTCAGGGCAAAGTAGCCATGATCGATGGTCAGCACGAGCCGGCGATCAAGGACGCCTTGGTAGAACCAGTCGGGAAGCACGAACTCCATGCCCTCGACGCGCCCGGCGTGGGTGACGAGTTCCTCCCACTCGTTGATCCAGGAGAACTGCTGCCGTCGCCATTGTTCGCCCTGGCGGATGGTGGTGCGGATCACGGTCGATTGCAGGCGCGTGAGCGCGCCGCGCAGGAGCTGATACTCGCGATTGCCTGTCGCGCGTCCGATCGCGGTCAGGAGCTGGTAGGGAGTGAAGCGAAAGAAGCGCGAGGTCGGCAGGCCGCGATCGAGCGCCTCGACGATCTGCGACCCAGCCCAGATCAGGATGTCCGCGTCCCAGATCGTCGCCATGCCATGTTCCGCAACGGCGTAGACCTGCACTTCCGTATTTCCGGTTTGGTAGGCGATCGGGGTCACGCGCTTCGCCTTGGCGAGGGAGAAGAACGGGCGTTCCATGAGGTCGCGCTGGTCGCGGGCGGCGATCGGACCGCTCAGCGCCTCGAACACGTCGAGGGACGTACGCTCGGTCGACTTGGGTTGGCGCCGCACGACGTCAGCGATGTGGCTGGCCGGCGTAGCGCGCCAGCGGAGCCGCGTGCGGCTTCGCTGGCGAGACGCTCTGGCCGGTCTCGTCCGAGGTGGACGCTTTGGCGCCGCGATTGACCCAGGCTTGAAGGTCGTCGATCCGATAGACCACGCGGCCCCCGAGCTTCGAGTAGAGCGGGCCCGTGCCGTAGGTGCGATGCTTCTCGAGGGTCCGACCGGACAGACCGAGGAAGCGCGCCGCCTCGGGCGTGCGCAGATAGCGTGGCGGGAAACCGGCGAGCGGGTCGGGCATAGGGATAGCTCCGGATGTGATCGGCCGCTGCCGGCTAGAGGCGGCGGTCGCGGAGCATCGTGGCGAAGGACCCCCGGCGGGATGGATGACGAAGTTAACTCCGGGTCGGCGTCATCCCCCGAGGAGCCTTTACGGGCGGCGGCGCCTCTTCGGCTGCCGCCGCTCCGGGCGCAGGAGGTCGAGATAGCCGCTCTGCATGAGGTCGAGACCGTAGCGAACGAGGCGGATGACCTGGCCGCGCAGGCTATCGTCGCGCCACGCTGCGCCACGCGGAACCCGGTCGCCAAACAGGACTTCGGCTACGCTACGGTAATCAGCACCGCTCAGCGTACCGTCCAGGGCGCGTAAGGCGAGCCGAAGACGGCGGCGTCGATAGGCCGTAAAAGTCGATGGCGTGGCTCGGCCCTTCACCAGCAGACGATGAAGGCGCCGCGCCGTGTCGATTCGGTCCTCGAACAGTCCGTCGAGCGGAAGCACGAGCGCGAGCGCGCCAGGTGCCGCTTCACCCAAGAGGAGCGCGCGTCTTTCCGGCGGCAATGCCAGCAGGTCGAGATAGCTTCCCTCAGCCGACGTGGCGAGGAACGAAGGACTCGCCAGAGCAAGACCCGGCGCGTTGCACAAGCCGGACGGCATTGTCGTGAAGATCGCCATCCGCGGGTTGGATTGCGCGTTCCATATGACCGTCGCTTGATCTGACCGGAGGTGCGGGTCGACCGCGAAATCGCAACCCCCATTGAGAGAGCTCCGGCGGAGGATCCTCAGTTTCCGGTAAGCGACGTAGCTTCGCGAACTCGGCTGCGTAGTCCTCGTTACGGCGTAAGAACTCAAACGCGACCTGATCGGGACCCAAATCGTCGAAATACTCGTACGCCAGGCCATTCCGCCAGTCGCCGCCCGGACCGGACATGCGACGCTCCTCCTCCGACGTGCTCCTCTTGAGTCGGGGAGGTACGCCCTGAGTTAGGCTACAACATCAAGTTAACGGCGGAAGTCGCGCAGGCCGCAACACGCGGTGCAACTTGGGCAACATCAATGACTTGAACGGCAGACCAGCAGGTCGCGGTAGCCGATCCTCGTCATCCACCGCGCGCGCTCGAGATGGGCGGCGTGGATGCGTTCGCAGCGTTCAGGCTGGGCCGAGGGATCGAGACCGAGCACGACGGCGGCGGCCTCTCGCCAGTCGGCTGCATCCGCTGCCGCATCCAGAAGGCGGGCGTACGTCGTCAGATGTCGCCGGTCGTAGTCGGTGAGGTGTTCGGACGTGGGCGGCGCTTCATCAATGGCGGTCGACGTCGTTGGCACGCAACTCTCCCCGATCAGCTCCCGCCAGGATCGGGAGCGAGGCTTATGCGCACCTTGGTGTGCTTCGCAACCGGGAAGCCACCAAGTGGACGCCTCTCCCTCGATCCCTGTCGCGTATTCTAATACGTAGCAGCGGAATACGCGAGTGGTGTCCATCCTGGCGATGGACATTCGCCGACTCTTCGGGACCAATTTGCGCCGCCACCGTCTCGCGGCCGGGTTGAGCCAGGAAGCGGTCGGCGTTCGCATGGGCGCCGACCGCGCTCACATCAGCAGCATGGAACGCGGTGCGCAGAACGTGACGCTCCTGACCGTGCACGAGGTAGCCCAGGCGCTCGGAATCGAGCCGGCTGCGCTCCTCGACGCGAGCCCGCAGCCCCCGCCGCCCGAAGGCAAGGCGCCGCGGACTCCTCGCGATGCTCGACCGCGCGGATAGGAGGCAAGCCTTTTCGAAAAGCGTTCCGGGCTCGCCTCGGCTATGCCCGATAGAAGTCGCGATGCCCCGCCCGGATGGCCCGGGCGGGGATCGGCGATCCGGCTCAGTCGCCGTTGCGCTCGGGCTGGCGGGACCAGATCAGGCTGAAGCTGTCGTCGCCCTCGTCATCGAAAAGGTTGGCGTAGATGGGAGCGGTGAAGCTCGGATCGTCCAGCTTGACGCCCAGATAGTCGCGGCCCTCGTTGGAGCGCTTGGTCCAGGCGGCACCGATCTCGGCCTTGCCGACGAAAACCCGGTGGCTGGGGGCGTTATCGTTGGCGCGGTTCTCTTCGGGAACGATGCGGACGCCCTTGGCCTGGACGCTGAGAGTGGTGATCGAGCCCGTGTAATCGTTGCCGGTCTTCTTGAAGGTGCCGATGGTCGCCATGTCTGATCTCCTTTGGTGTCTCGAGCCCGCGCCCATCGCGGCCTCGATGGCGATCGAAGGGCCGGAGGCGATCGACGCCGCACCCAGCTCGCTGGGCCGCAGCGCAGCGGAGGACGGCGGCGGGCGGCTTTCTTGTCCCGCGAGGAATGCGGCGTAGCCGCAGGGGAAGAAAGTTGGCCGCCGCCGTTGCGGCTGAGGATCGAGGCTTCAGCCGGTCTTCGGCCAGATCAGGCCATCACAGAGGCGGCAGTGGGCCGCGTGCTCCCGACACCGATCCGCAGGAGGGCTGGCGCACCCAACGGTCGTTTACAAGACGGCAGCGTCACCAAGCGCGCATTCGGCTACTCTGGCGTGCAGGTAGGCGGCCAGGGTTCTCCGTGATCCACCCTGCACCGCCCCTGCACCGTTTGAGATCGGAACCGAAAAGACCTGACTTTACAGCGGATCCAGGGCGGGATTGGGTCAGTCCAGTTGGTCAGCCAGCGCTGCGTTTCGACGCACCTTGAGGACGGGACGCCACTTCACCTCTGGTCCGTCAGTGTCAGGCAAACCAGACCAGAGCATCGCTACCCTGCCGGGCCCTGCCGGCGGGGTTCGCGACGACTTGGGCCCCTTGAGCTGACCGGGCAAACAGCGTCACTTTGCCGGCAGGTAATGGTCGTTCTGCGCCACGTTAGGCGGGGACGGGAGAAGCGGCTGCGACACCCGCGCGAACGCGGTGATGCCGACAATCAGGCTTCCGAGAATGGCGAACGCCTGCCGCCACACTTCCGACGTCATGGTGATAGCTGCGATCCCGTGTGACGCGTGAAAGCCGGCGAACGCCGCCGGGGCCGCAAACAGCAGCGCGACACCGCCGCGCAGCAGCGGCGATGGTAGGAGCGTGACGGCGAGTTGGCCCGCGACCAAAGTCGCTGCGCCGGCCAAGATGCCGACAGCGAATGCGCCAACCGGACCGGCACCGGCGTGGAACGCGGCCATGCCGGCAGATACACCGGCGAAGAACGGCAAGGCGAAGACGGCGAGGTTGAACAGCAGCCAGCAGATTGCGCCAAGCGCTGCGAACGAGGCGAGAATGCCAAAGATGATCATGGCGATGGTCTCCGTTGCAATGAGGAACGGTCGCGCCTCCACCACCGCCACGGCGCGAACATCAGTATAGCCGAGGAAGCGGTTCGGCGGGAGTACGGATTTGCGCTCCCGCCGGCCTCGGCTGCGATGCACGCCGTCAAAGCCACGGGTCGTACTCGTGAAGCACGGTGGCCGGATCGCCATCGAACTCGGCGCTCGGCATGACCCCGTAGCCAGAACCTGCCTTGAAGAGGATGATGCAGACCATGAGGGTGCGGGCGAGGCTCCAGGCGTTCTTCTGGGCGAGGGAAAGCGGCATCGGACCGGCTCCTGTTCGGGAGCGGGGACCGCCCCCGCTCGACAGGCGCCCGATGTGTCCGGCGCGGGACCGCGATCACCCGGAGGCGAAGCCGGAGCGGTCGCAAGCTCTGCTTAGCGAACCCCTTGCGGGTTGATCGTAGTAGGGCCCGCGTCGGACCAAGGATCAGCGGCTGTGAGTGCGTCGGTCGCTGCGGACGGGAGCCATCGGTGATGCCCAGCGCGTCGCTCAGGCGCTGATCTCTGAGGTGGGTGGTTAGTTCTAGGTCTGCTTTGCACAGGATGGGCAGCAAGCCGCCATCCATACGGTGTCACAACCGTTCGGTTTTGACGCCGGCGAGGTGGTGATACGGTAGTAGGCTATTTTCGTTGTATGGCAGCTTCAAGCTCACTGCGGGCGTGACTCCTTGCCCTCGAACGGCAGGTCAACCGACTCCCGCCCGAGCGGACCGACCAGACGGCGATACTCGGCTTCGGGCACGCCATAGCTGTCACCCGCCAGTTCTTCGAGCTTGTCGCGATCCCGGATGATGACCCGGCCACGCTTGGAACGGATCATGCCCGCGCCCTCAAGAATATGCAGGGTGACGGTGACGCCGCTGCGATCGGCTGAGATCATCATGCCCATGAACTCGTGGGTCAGCGCGATCTCGTCGCCGTCGATTCGATCGTGGCACATCAGCAGCCAGCGGGCGAGTCGGCCTTCCACACGGTGGCTGGCATTCGTCGCCGTGCTCTGGGCGGATTGGACGAGGGTCGTCTGGACATACCGGAGCAGCATCGTGCGCAGGCTCTCGCTCTGTCTGATCGCCGCGAGGTATTGGTCCGTGTCGATGCGCAGGGCGGTCGAGCCGTCAACCTGAACGAAGCTTTCGTGCGGCGAACGATCGGTGCCGAGCAGGACGCAAGTTGCCGATACGCCTTCCCGCCCGAAGATGCCGGCTTCGGTGCGCCCGCTAGTCGCCATGTCCGAGACAATCGAAACGACGCCCCCTTCAGGGAAATAGACATGCTCGATGGGCTCGTTTGGAGTGACGATCATCTGCTCACGCGCGAGCGGTACCCGCGTCAGGTGCGGCTTCAGCAGTTCGAGATCATCGGCGGAAAGCGCGCCGAGCAGGGTATTGGGAGTGAAATGCTCATCTGGCTGCGGCATGATCGCCCTAAAACCTTGGGGCGAAAGCGAAACGCATCTTCCAGTCATCCGCGCCCTTGATGTCGGCGAACGATCTTCCGAATTATAGTCACGGCAGACCAAGCGGCCAGCCAACTTTCGGTGTGATACCCAACAGTCGCGGCCTCGCGCTTCAAAGTGGCGGGTTGGTCCGGTCTTCGAACGGGAGCACGACGGACGGCGGCCCGAACGGACCGATCAGGTGGCGATACTCGGCTTCCGGCACGCCATAGCTGTCGCCAGCTAGGTCCTCGAGCTTAGCACGATCACGGATGACGACGAGGCCCCGCGTCGAGCGGATCATGCCGGCGCCTTCGAGGATGTGGAGGGTGATGGTGACGCCGCTTCGCTCGGCGGCGATCATCATGCCCATGAACTCGTGGGTCAGCGCGATCTCGTCGCCATCGACCCGGTCGTGGCACATCAGCAGCCAGCGCGCGAGCCGGGCCTCCACTCGCTGCGTGGCATTGGTCGCCATGCTCTGCGCGGTCTGGACGAGAACGGTCTGGACGTAGCGCAGCAGCATCATGCGCAGGCTTTCGCTTTGCTGGATCGCAGCCAGATACTGATCTGTATCAATCCTAAGCGCGGTCGAGCCGTCGACCTGCACGAAGGTTTCGTGCGGGGAGCGATCGGTGCCGAGCAGGAGGCAGGTGGCCGACACTCCCTCACGGCCGAAGATGCCGGCTTCGATGCGCCCGCTCTGTGGCATGATCGATACGATCGAGACGACCCCACCCTCTGGGAAATAGACCTGCTCGACCGGTGTGTTGGGCGTTACGATCACCTGCCTGCGCGCAAGCTTCACGCGGGTCAGGTGGGGCTTGAGGAGTTCCAGATCATCCTCTGAAAGCGCGCTGAGCAGGATGTTGGGCGTGTAAGTCTGGTTTGGCTGCGACATGATCGCCCCCCGAAGTCGGGGCGAAAGCGCAATGCACTCTTTCAGCCGCTCGCGCCCTGAGTGATGGCGAGCGATAACAATCATATAGGCGTGAGCCGCCGATAACCCAAATGCCGTCTGTGGGATACCCAACACTTTGCGGCCGAGGTCCGCAATGGAAGGCACATCTTCGCCAAAAAGCCGCAGAAATCAGCCTTTTTAGCACTCACTGGCTGACCGGCTCGCATCAAACCCGCTGCGGCAACATGGGTTAAGGAATGTTGTCCGCACCACAGTTGACCGCGCCCATCTTCCCCTGAGGGAACCAGCCGATATGTATCGATGGCGAACTGATCTAGCGGAGGAAACGGTATGTTCGAGGATGACCGATCCTATTACCAGCATCGAGCCGAAGTCGAGCTTGAGTGCGCCCAAAAAGCGACGCTTCCCGAAGTGGTAAGGGCACACCACCAGCTCGCGGAGGCATATCTTGAAAGACTTGCCTTGGTTGCATCTACCCAGGCCGCAGCAGCGTGATCGAAGTTCAGCAGTCCAGGAGTTTACCGGACAATCGTATCGCACCGCGCCACGCATCGCGGTTGGAAGGCACGCGCCTTTGGACATCGCAATTCCTGTCGCGTGAGGAGAAGCACGCGCTTGAGGACAGCGTGTTGCCCGCGAAGTCCGTCAGGGCCGGCACCGATCTGGTGCGCGAGGGAGAGCGCGCCGACAGCCTGTTCATCGTCGCCGATGGCTGGGCCTGCCGCTACACCACGACAAGGGAGGGCGGCCGTCAGCTCCCCACGCTGTTGGTGCCCGGCGACATTGGCAACTTGGACTCGCTGCTATTTGACCGGCTCGATTACGGTGTGCGGACGCTCACCGACACGATGATCGTGACACTGCCGCGCGATCGGGCGCTCGCGCTCGCCGCGCAGTATCCGGGTATCGCGCGGACGTTCACCTGGCTGGCGCTGGTCGAGAACGCCACTCTCGGCAAATGGGCGCTGTCGCTTGGCCGCCGATCGGCGAAAGAGCGGCTGGCGCATCTCCTTTGTGAACTGAGCGTGCGGCTCGACGTGGAAGACGGCAACGAGAGCAGCTTTGCGTTCCCGTTGACGCAGGAACAGGTTGCCGATGCGCTCGGGCTCACCTCGGTTCACGTCAACCGGACGATGCAGCAGCTCCGCACCGACGGTGTGGTCGCGACCGAAAACCGTAGGATGGTCATTCCGAACGTGGCGCAGCTTCGCCACATCGGCGGGTTCGATCCACGCTATCTGCACATCGACCAATCCTCACAAATTAAGTTGGCATAGTCGGGAGGGCAAGGTGGCGAGCATTTCCTCCCTTCGTCAGCCGGCACAGGGCGACGACCTGTTGCTGCGCGAGACGAACCATCGGGCCAGCAACGACCTCCAGCTTGTCGTCAGCTTGCTGGGGCTTCAGAGCCGGCGTGCCGCCAGCCCCGAGGTGCGGCAGGCGCTTTCCGACGCAATGGAACGAGTCTCCATTCTGGCTCGCTCGCGAAGTGCCATGCATCGGGAGCGGCAGGTAAGCCTTGAAGCGGCCTTGCGGCAGGTGTGCGAGGCGCTGCATGCCCAGGCGGAGCCACGCGGCATCCTGATTTCCTTGCAGACCGGGCACGAGGTGCATGGTCTCTCCCCACACCAGATCACGACCCTTACGCTTGTCGTGAACGAGCTAGCGACAAATGCCATCAAACACGCCTTCGAGGAGGGCAAGGCCGGACATATCCGGGTGACGATCAGCAGGAACGGTAACCGCGATGTGACCATCATCGTCGATGACGATGGGCTTCCTTTTCCTGAAGCTGGCGACGACCGCGACGGCCTTGGGCTCGGCCTTGCCAAGCGTTTGATGGCGTCGATCGGCGGCCTGCTCATAATGCCGCCCAAGGGATTGAAGGTGT
>NZ_CAXSHM010000057.1:0-11528 GCF_964237335.1 uncultured Sphingomonas sp. | reverse complement strand
TTCTTTGGAAAGCTTGGTGTCTTTGATCCGCTGCTCGGGCTCTGACAGATCGTCCTTGCCGTCCTCGTCGCCGAGTTCCTTCTGGATCGCCTTCATCTGCTCGTTGAGGTAGTACTCGCGCTGCGTCTTCTCCATCTGGCGCTTGACGCGGCTCTTGATCTTCTTCTCGACCTGCAGGACGCCGAGCTCGCCCTCCATCAGCGCGAACGCCATCTCCAGCCGCTTGAGCGGGTTGGCCTCCATCAGCAGCGCCTGCTTCTCGGCGACCTTCACCTGCACGTTCGCCATCACCGCGTCGGACAGCTTGGCCGCCTCCACGATCTCCTTCATCTGCGTCGCCGCCTCGGACGGCAGCTTGCGGTGGAGCTTGGCATAGCTCTCGAACTGGGTGACGACGGTGCGCATCAGCGCCTCGACCTCGGCGCCCTCGACCTCCGCGTCGGCGACCGGCTCGACCTCGGCGGTCAGGAACCCGTCGGCTTCGCTCAACGACTCCATCGTCGCGCGCGCCTTGCCCTCGACGAGCACGCGGACGGTGCCGTCGGGCAGTTTCAGCAACTGGAGCACGGTGGCGGTGACGCCCATCGTGTAGAGGTCGTCGCGCGCGGGATCGTCCTCGCCCGGGTCGAGCTGCGCGACGAGGAAGATCTCCTTGTCCGCCGCCATCGCCGCCTCCAGCGCCGCGACCGACTTGTCGCGGCCGACGAACAGCGGAACGATCATGTGGGGAAATACGACGATGTCACGCAGCGGCAGAACGGGGTAGCTGGTCATGGAAGCTCCAGGCGGCGCCCGGGTGAGCGCCGTGTTGAATGATATATGGGAGTAGCTTTCGCCTGTCTCAATCCTCCAGGTCTTCATCCTCCCCGAGCTTGTCTCGGGGAGGGGGACCATCCGGCGCAGCCGGATGGTGGAGGGGCAGGCGGGCAAGGGCGGGGTGAAGGACGCTCTCTATGATCCTCCCCGAGCTTGTCTCGGGGAGGGGGACCATGCGAAGCATGGTGGAGGGGCTAGGCCACATGCGAAAGGCAGCGACACCGAAAGGCAGGGCCGACGCCGTCCGCCGCGCACGGCAACAGCGCCGGGCGATGTCGCCACCGGAACTCGCCTTGTGGTCGGTCCTGCGCACGCGACCCGATGGCCTGAAGTTCCGCCGCCAGCATCCGGTCGGCGACCATCTGGCGCTCGACTTCTTCTGCAACGACGCGCGGCTCGCGATCGAAGTGGATGGCGAGGGCCACAATCGCGGCGATCGGCCGGACCGTGACGGGGCGCGGGATGCCTTCCTCGCTGGCGTAGGCATCGCGACACTTCACATCCCGGCGGTGGACGTTCTGCGAAGCCTGGACGATGTTGTCGCTGGCATTCTGCACGCCGCCGCGGCACGCCTGCCCCTCCACCACTCGCCTTCAGCGAGCGGTCCCCCTCCCCGAGACAAGCTCGGGGAGGATCAAGGACGTCGATGACCCTCCTCCCCCTCCTCCTCGCCCTCGCCGCCGCCACGCAGACCCTCCCCGCGCGCGGCGAGCCGCCCATCACGCCGCAGACGATGCGCTCGGGCGGGCCGGTGGCGCCCGAGGAGGCGGCGCTGGTGTTCGAGGCGGCGGACCTGCGGTTCGAGGTGCTGCCCGATACGGAGACGCTGAACGGCGTCGCCACCCTCACCTTCCGCCTGCGCGCGCCCTTGTCGCGGCTGCTGGTGGACCTCGATCGCAACCTGCCCGTCACCGCGATCAGCGTCGACGGCGAGCCGCTCGCGCCCGCGGCGTGGAGCGATCCCGACGGGCGGCTCGCGATCACCCTGCCCCATCCGCTCGCCGCCGGCGCACGCGTCACGGCGCGGATCGGCTATGGCGGCCAGCCGCACGTCGCGGTGAAGGCGCCGTGGGACGCCGGCATGGTCTGGTCGCACACGCCCGACGGCCGCCCCTGGTTCGCGACCACCGCAGAAAGCTATGGCTGCGACCTGTTCTGGCCCTGCCTCGACTTCCCGACGGGCGAGCCGGGCGTCGTCACGCTCCACATCACCGTACCCGCCGGACTGAAGGCGCCGTCCAACGGCGTCCTCACCGGCGTCGACACGCTGCCCGACGGGCGGACGACGTGGAACTGGCGGGTCAAGCACCCCAACACCTATGGCATCGCGCTCAACGTCGGCCCGTACGAGGTGATCGAAGGCGCCTATCGTTCGCGGTTCGGCAACACGATCCCGATGGCCTACTGGTACCTGCCCGGCGAGCGCGCGAAGGCGGAAAAGCTGTTCGCCGAGTTCGCGCCGACGCTCGACTTCTACGAGTCCGTCGTCGGCCCCTATCCGTTCGGCGACGAGAAGGTCGGCGTGGTCGAGACGCCGTACCTCGGCATGGAGCATCAGACGATCAACGGCTATGGCAACGGCTATGCCAAGAAGCCGGAGGGGTTCGACTGGCTGTTCCAGCACGAGTTCGGCCACGAATGGTTCGGCAACCAGATGACCGCCGCGAACTGGGACGATTACTGGCTTCACGAGGGTTACGAGGAATATATGCAGCCGCTCTACGGCCGCTGGCGCGAGGGCGAGGCGCGCTACGCGACGATGATGGACGATCAGCGCAACCGCATCGTGAACCGGAACCCGATCGTCAGCGGCCGCATGCTGACCGAGGAGGAGGTGTACGAGGAAGCGCGCGGCGGGCCGTCGCAGGACATCTACTACAAGGGTGCGTGGATGCTCCACACCCTGCGCTGGCTGATCGGAGACGACGCGTGGGGGCGTGTGACGCGGCTGGAGGTGTACGGGCGCGAGGACCCCAAGCCCGGCAACTTCACGACCCGCTACGGCTCGACGAAGGAGTTCGAGGGGTTCGTGGCCCGCGTGACCGGCAAGGACTATGGCTGGTTCTTCGACGTGTACCTGCGCCAGGCGGCGCTGCCGGAATTGACGCAGGCGCCCGCGCCCGGCGGCCTCGCGCTGCGGTGGCAGGTGCCGGGCGGCGGGGCCTTCCCGATGCCGATCGAGGCGAGCGTCGACGGGCGGATCGTTCGGCTGGCGATGACCGGGGGCGCGGGCTTCCTCGCCGCGCCCGATGGCGCGCATGTCGTGATCGATCCGGCCGCTCGCGTGTTGAAGCGGTCTGTGGCGGTCGAGGAGTATCAGGCATGGCAGGCGGAACAGGCGAAGAAACGGGCGGCGGCGAAGTGATCGCACCCGATCCCACGGCAGATCCCACGGCGGGAGCGAACGCGGGCGAGACCAACCTGTCGGTCGCGCTCAAGCGATCGGCGGAGATGGCGGCGGTGTTCATGATCGGCGACGGCGCGCTGGGGCTGCTCCAGGCGGCACGGCATGTCGACCTGTGGCGCTCGAACGTCGGCGCGGTGGATGCGCTGGTGAAGCCGTTCGGCGGCAAGCCGGGGCGGCGGCGGTGGTACGGCCTGGCGCAGCTGACGGCAGGCCTGGTGCTGGCAGCGAGCCTGCGGCCGAAGAAGTGACCTGATTATCCTCCCCCAGCTTGCTGGGGGAGGATTAGAAGGAGGTCAGCCGGCAGCCTTCACCGGCGGCAACTGGCTGTGCTGCACCACCAGCCAGTCCTCGTGTGCGCGGCGGCGGATGGTGGTCGTGCAATCGGCCTCGTAGCCCGCGTCGCCGCCGCCCTCAGCGTCACTGGCGCGCGCATGATAGGCGATGACGATCAGCCCTTCCTCCGGCCGCATCACCTGCCGGTCCGACAGCTCGACCGTCTTCCACCGCGGCGTCGACGCGACCGCCTCGATCGCCTGGCCGCCGGTGAACACGTGCGGCTCGACCGGCAGCACCATCAGGCACTGGTCGTCGATCAGCGTGCGATAATGATCCGCATCGCCCGTCCAGAGGCTCTCCTCGAAGGCCCAGATGCGCTGGTCGTCCATGTCCGTCGTCCTTCGATGATCCTAAGCGTCAACGATCCGGATCGGCGATGGACGCCAAACAAAAGGGCGCCGGTCGCCCGACGCCCGTTTCGATTGATACAAGATGCTGCGCGACGCAGTAATACTATCCTCCCCCGCCAGGGAGTGCCGGGTTGAACGCACCCAGTGCGTTCAAGATCGTGCTGGGGGCACGATCGACCCGACACTGGGACCAGCGAAGCTGGTGGAGGGGGAGGCACCTCACACGTTCGCCGTTCCTCCCCCTCCGTCCGGCTACGCCGGCCACCTCCCCCTGGCGGGGGAGGATGAAGAGTTACGGTTGCTGCTCCGTCAGGCGCTCTTTTCCTTCTTGGCATAGACGCGGATCGGTTCCTTGCGGCCCTCGATCACGTCCTTGTCGATCATCACCTCGTCCACCGAGTCCATCCCCGGCAGGTCGAACATCGTGTCGAGCAGGATCGCCTCCAGGATCGAGCGAAGCCCGCGCGCGCCCGTCTTGCGGTCGATCGCCTTGCGCGCGACCGTCACCAGCGCGTCGTCGGTGAAGCCGAGCTTCACGTCCTCGATGTCGAACAGCGTCTGATACTGCTTCACCAGCGCGTTCTTGGGCTCGGACAGGATCTTCACCAGCGCCGGGATGTCGAGGTCCTCCAGCGTCGCGATGACGGGCAGGCGGCCGACGAACTCGGGGATCAACCCGAACTTCAGCAGATCCTCGGGCTCGACGGAGCGCAGGATCTCGCCGGTGCGCCGCTCCTCCGGCGCCGCGACATAGGCGCCGAAGCCGATCGACTTGCCCTGCAACCGGTCGCCGATGATCTTTTCGAGACCGCTGAACGCGCCGCCGCAGATGAACAGGATGTTGGTCGTGTCGACCTGCAGGAACTCCTGCTGCGGATGCTTGCGCCCGCCCTGCGGCGGCACGGAGGCGACCGTGCCCTCCATGATCTTGAGCAGCGCCTGCTGCACGCCCTCGCCGGAGACGTCGCGGGTGATCGACGGGTTGTCCGACTTGCGGCTGATCTTGTCGACCTCGTCGATGTAGACGATGCCGCGCTGCGCCCGCTCGACGTTGTAGTCCGCCGCCTGCAGCAGCTTGAGGATGATGTTCTCGACGTCCTCGCCGACGTAGCCCGCCTCCGTCAGCGTGGTGGCGTCCGCCATGGTGAACGGCACGTCGAGGATGCGCGCCAGGGTCTGGGCCAGCAGCGTCTTGCCGGTGCCCGTGGGCCCGATCAGCATGATGTTGGATTTCGCGATCTCGACGTCGTTGTTCTTGGCCCCGTGCGCCAGCCGCTTGTAGTGGTTGTGCACCGCGACCGAGAGCACCTTCTTCGCGTGGCTCTGCCCGATCACGTAGTCGTCGAGGACCTTGCTGATCTCCTTGGGCGTCGGCACGCCGTCGCGCGACTTCACGAGGTGCGTCTTGTGCTCCTCGCGGATGATGTCCATGCACAGCTCGACGCATTCGTCGCAGATGAACACGGTCGGGCCCGCGATCAGCTTGCGCACCTCGTGCTGCGACTTGCCGCAGAACGAGCAGTACAGCGTGCTCTTGGAGTCGCCACCATCTAGCTTGGGCATTCAATCACCTTCGTCTTCGGGTCCGGACCGGCCCTGCGGCGGCCGCGAACGGGGCCACCGCCGCCAATATGACGGGTCCGTGCCGGGAAACAAGCCGCTAGCGGCCAACGGCGGGACGCAGGTCGGCCGGAAGGATGCGCCCCACCGGCTCCAGCGCGGCGAGCACGTCGGGCCGGCGCGCCAGCGCCTCGGCGCGCAGCTGAAGCGCGGACGGGTCGGTCGTCGGCCGGTACGGCGGCTGCACCGCCGCGATTGCGGCGGCGCGACTCGCAGGGTCGGCGAACATCGCGATCAGCACCGCCGCCGCGCCATCCTCGTCCCCGGCGCACACCAGCGCAGCGGCGAGCGCGCTCGGATTGTCCGCCCGGTGCGCACGCAGCGGCTCCAGCAACACCGACACGTCGGCTTGCGGGTTCCGTCCGCGCGCGACGCAGAGCTTCAGCTCGCGGACGACCTGCGCGGCATAGGGGGAGCCGTAGCTTCCCGCCACCAGCTCGGTCCGGGCCAGCGTCGCCTCCGCCGCGTCCCAGCGCCCGTGGGTGACCTGCCGATCGGCGCGGTTGATCGCCTGGCCCACCAGCCAGGGATGCGTCGTCACGTCCGCCACCTCCAGTCCGGCAAGCCGTGCGTCCGCCGCCTGGATACGGCCGAGCGCTTCAAGCACCAGCGCATGCTCCTCAACCGCCCAGCTCCCCTCCTCGTCCAGGCTGGCAAGCGCGGACACGGTGACGGCATAGTCCGCTCCGGCCCGATCTCCCTCCGCCAGCCGGCCCGCGACGCGATCGGCGTGGATCAGCGCGCGCCGGAGGCGGCCGTCGTCCGGCGCCACTGCCTCGCGCCGGGTCGCGATCTCGATCGCCGCCGTGTCGGTCAGGTCCATGTGCGGGCCGACCCGCCGTTCTAGCGCAGGCCACAGCGCGGTAAAGCGCCGGTCGGTCAGCACTGCCTCCAACCGGTCGCGGTCGTACACCTCGGCGAGCAGCGCCGCCGCGTCGGCCGACGCGCCCGCACGCAGCCGCGCGTCGACGGCGAGCATCACCAGTTCCTCGCGCGAGGGTGGATCGTCGCGACCCAGGCCGAGCCGCACGAGCGGCACGATCATCGCGTCGAGCCGGGCCTTGTCGGGCTCCTTCACCGCAGGGGCCAACGCGGCGGCGACAAGCCGTGGGGGTAGCTCGGCGATTGCGCCGGGCTGGCGCTCGATGACGTGGTTCAGCACGCGTTCCGATACCGGCCCCGCCCCGCCGGTCAGCGACGCCAAGAGCTCCAGGAAGACGACCCTCGCTTTGGTCGGCGCGTCCGCTGCCGTCTCGGCACGTCGGAACGCCGCCTCCGCCTCGGCATCGCGATCCTGACGCAGCCAGGCGACCCCGTCGAACACATCGTCATGCCACGTCGCCGTGCCGTCAGCATGACGCGCCCGGACTAGCGAGTGTATGTCGTCGTATTGCCCGGCCGCTAGCGTCTGATCGAGCGTCGCGGGCCGGTGGAGCACCGGCACGACCGGCACCTGGCCCGTCTGCGCAGCCGCTGCGCCCCCGCCTGACAGGGCCAGGATGACCGGCAGCGTCCAGAAGGACAGCCGCCGGCCATGGATCACGCGGCCGCCGCCATGTCGTCGACGGGCGCGGGTCGCTTGTCGAACACCTGGTCGATCAGGCCGAAGTCCTTGGCTTCGCTGGCGGACAGGAAGGTGTCGCGATCCATCCGCCGCTCGATCTCCTCGATCGGCTTGCCAGTGTATTGCGCGTACAGCTCGTTCATCCGCGACCGGATACGCAGGATCTCGCGCGCCTGAATCTCGATATCGGACGCCATGCCCTGCGCGCCGCCCGACGGCTGGTGGATCATGATCCGCGCGTTGGTGAGTGCGACGCGCATGTCCTTCTCGCCCGACGCCAGCAGGAAACTGCCCATCGACGCCGCCTGGCCGATGCACACCGTGCCGACGCGGGGGCGGATGTACTGCATCGTGTCGTGGATCGCCATGCCCGCCGTGACGACGCCGCCCGGCGAGTTGATGTACATGAAGATGTCCTTCTTCGGATTCTCGGACTCGAGGAAGAGCAACTGCGCGGTGATGAGGCTGGCCATGCCGTCCTCGACGCCGCCGGTCACGAAGATGATCCGCTCGCGCAGCAGGCGGGAGAAGATGTCGAACGACCGCTCGCCGCGATTCGACTGCTCGATGACGATCGGCACCAGCGAATCGGTGAAATGCCGCTGGAAGTCGCCGGTCTCGAAAGGATTGTGCATGGGGGGTCCTTATGCCTCGCAAAGCCTCACATCGGCATCCCGCGTTCGGAAGGCAAGGGCGGAGTGGGACATGCGTTGACATGCGCGCAGCATGTCACGACATGATAATCGGCGATGGAGAGTGAAGATGGGCATGACGGATTTCGCGCAATCGCCATCGGGTCGGCTGGTGGAGGAGTTGCTCGGCGATGCGGCCGTGGTCGCACGCATGGAGGAGCTGTCGCGCCAGGGACGTCCCGCCGTGGGCGCGTTGGACGAGCAGCTCGCCGGCAAGGCGACGCTCGCCAACCCGGAGCGACAGTGGGTCGGTCGGCGCGTCCGCGACGTGATGCGCGACCGCGGCTGGCGCACGCAGGTTCAGCGTCGCGTCGCCGGGGGCAAGGTCCTGACCAGCGGCGCGGTTTACGCGCGCGCGCCCACCATGGACGCCGGGGACCGCTTCGCAAACATCCCGTCCGACCTGCTGCCCGTTGAGGAGCGCGTCCGCCGCGCGCAGGAACTGGTACGCCGATCGGGGATCACGAACTTCAGCGTCGACGACTATCTGGAAGAGAAATGGGCGGAGTCCGCCGCCGAGGAACGGCGGTGGCAGGAGCAGTACGGCGAGGCCGCAGACTGAGCGTGCGGCAGGTATACGACGCCTCCGCCGCGCTGGCGCTGCTGTTCAGGGAGGAACGTGGCAAACTGCTTGAGCCCGTGCTGGACGAGTCGTTTATCAGCAGCGTCAACCTGTCCGAGGCCGTCGCGGTGATGATCCGGCGCGGAGGCGACGCGACCATCATCCGCGAGAGCGTCGATACGCTGAAGCTGACCGTCCTGCCGCTGTCCGGGTCGCTGGCGATCGATGCGGGGCTGCTCTGGCCGGCGACGAAGTTCGCCGGCAGCTCATTGGGAGACCGCTGCGCGCTTGTGCTCAGCCGACAACTGGGTGGAACATTGCTGACGACCGATCGGCGTTTGGCGGAGGTCGCTCCTCAGGTCGGCGTGGTGGCGGAGCTCCTCGTCACTCCCGGCGCCGGCAGCGCCAGATAGGCCAGCCGCCGCACCTCGCGCCGGCCGCGCACCACCGTGTCGAGGATCAGCCCGGCGAAGAACGACAGCGCGGTCAGCACCATCAGGCCGGTCGCCAGGATCAGGCTCGGGAACCGCGGCACCAGCCCCGTCCGCGCATAGTCCACCAGCACCGGCGCCACGAGCAGCAGCGCGAGCAGCGCCAGCGCACCGCCGATCGCGCCGAAGAACAGCAGCGGCCGCTCGATCCGGTACAATGTCAGGATCGTGCGCGTGATCCGCCAGCCGTCGGCATAGGTCGACAGCTTGGACACCGATCCCTCCGGCCGCTCGGAATAGGGCGTCGCCACCTCGCCCACCGGCATCCGCAGTTCGAGCGCATGGACGGAGATGTCCGTCTCGATCTCGAACCCGGTCGACAGCGCCGGATAGCTCTTGACGAACCGGCGCGAGAACACGCGATAGCCCGACAGGATGTCGGTGAAGCTGCGGCCGAACAGCCGTGCCAGCATGCCCGTCAGCAGCGCGTTGCCCAGCCGGTGCCCGCGCCGGTACGCCGCCTGCGCGGTCTCGATGCGCGAGCCCACCACCATGTCGAGCCGCTCGTCCAGCAGCCGCGCGACCATCGCGGGCGCGGAGGCGGCGTCATAGGTCGCGTCGCCGTCCGCCATCACGTACACGTCGGCGTCGACGTCGGCGAACATCCGCCGCACGACCGCGCCCTTGCCCTGCACCCGCTCGGTCCGCACGATCGCGCCCGCGGCCTCGGCCGCCGCGCGCGTCCCATCCCGGCTGTTGTTGTCGTAGACGTAGACCGTCGCGCCCGGCAGCGCAGCACGGAAACCCGCCACCGTCGCCGCGATCGCCGCCTCCTCATTGTAGCAGGGCAGCAGGACGGCGATGGTCGGCGCGGTCATGTCCCGTCGATCGTCGGCACCAACCGCCGTCGCCTCGCGGGAGACGGCGGTCGGACGTGCCTCAGCCATCGGCCTTCTTGCGGGCGCGCGGCTTCTTGGCGGCGGGCTCGTCGTTCGGCGTCGCGGCGGGCTCATCGGTTAGCGTCGCGGCGGGTGTGTCGCCGTCGGCAGCTGCCTTCTTGGCGCGCGGCTTCTTCGCCGGCGCCTCGACTTCGGCGCCGATCGCGCCCGTGCTCATCGCGACGGGCTTGGTCGCGGCGGGCGCCTCGTCGGCAGCCGTCTCGGCTTCGGCGGGCGCGGCGTCATGGGCCGCATGATCGTGGGCGGTGTGATCGTGGTCACCGTGGTCATGGTCGTGACCGTCGTGGTCATCATGGTCGTGCGCATGGTCGCCATGATCGTGCATGTGCGTGCCGGTCGCGAAGCCGTCCTCGCTCTCGATCGCGGCTTCCAGCTCGGCGCGCGTCACCTCGCGCTCGGTGATCTCGGCCTTGGCGAACAGGAAGTCGACCACCTTGTCCTCGTACAGCGGCGCGCGCAGCTGGGCGGCGGCCATCGGGTCCTGCCCGATATATTGCGCGAACTTCTGCCGGTCCTCGGGGCGGTATTGCTGCGACGCCTGCGCGATCAGCCGGTTCATTTCTTGTTGATTGACCTCGATGCCGTTCGCCTGGCCGATCTCGGACAGCAGCAGCCCCAGCCGCACGCGCCGCTCGGCGATGCGGCGGTAATCCTCGCGGTCGCCCTCCATCTCTGCCTTGGCCTTTTCGGCGTCGGCCTCGTGCGTCGCCTCATGTTCCAGCTGCTGCCAGATCTGCGCGAACTCCGCCTCCACCATCGACGGCGGCACCGGGAAGTCGTGGCCCTCGGCGAGCTGGTCGAGCAGCTTGCGCTTCATGTGGGTGCGGGTCAGGCCGTTCAGCTCCTGCTCTACCTGCCCCTTCACCAGCCCACGAAGCTGCTCCAGGCTTTCGAGGCCGAGGTTCTTGGCGAGCCCGTCGTCGATCGCGCCCTCGCCCGCGGTCTTCACCGCCTTGATCGTCAGGTCGAACGTCGCGTCCTTGCCGGCCAGCGACTTCTCCTGATAATCCTCCGGGAAGGTCACCGCGATCCGCCGCTCCTCGCCGACCGTCGCGCCGACCACCTGATCCTCGAATCCCGGGATCAACCGGCCCGCGCCGAGCTCGACGGACATATCCTCGCCGGTGCCGCCCGGGAAGGCGACGCCGTCGGCGGTCTTGCCGACGAAATCCATGACGACCGTGTCGCCCATCGCCGCCGCATGGCCTTCGGCCGCGTCGGTCCAGCTCTTCTGCCCGTCGGCGAAGCGCTGCAACTGCTCGTCCACCGTCGCCTCCTCGGCCGGCACGGTCAGCCGCTCGAGCACCAGGCCCTCGATCGCCGGGGCGGGCACGTCGGGCAGCACTTCCAGTTCGACCTTCACCGCGGCGTCCTGGCCGGGGGCATAGTCGCCCTCCAGCTCGATCGACGGCTGGGTCGCGGGGCGCAGGCCGTGTTCGGCGATCAGCGACTGGACGCCGTCCTGGATCGAGCCGTTCAGCGCCTCCTGCAGCATCGCCGGGCCGTGCATCTTGCGCACCAGGTTGGCGGGCACCTTGCCGGGGCGGAAGCCGGGCATCTTCACCTGCGGCGCGACGCGCTTCACCTCGGCGGCGACGCGGCCTTCCACGTCGCGGGCGGTGATGGTCAGGCGATAGGCGCGCCGCAGCCCCTCGTTCAACGTCTCGACAGTCTGCATCTCTGACCCTTGCTGGAAGGAAGTGTGGTGGCTCGCCGCCGCGTCGCACGGGGCGGGACTGGTGCGGGCGAAGGGACTCGAACCCCCACATCTTGCGATGGCAGGACCTAAAC
>NZ_CAXSHM010000056.1:0-11712 GCF_964237335.1 uncultured Sphingomonas sp. | reverse complement strand
CAGCACTGCGCCGGCGTTCCTGTGGCCGGGTTTGTCACCGCCCTTCACAGCTGCCGAGCCGGGTCGAGGGGCGTGTCCTACAGGAGCGCATCGCGGCACTGGTCGGAACGCGCTGCGACTTGTCTGATCGTGCGCGGCACGCGATCGCGCGGGCCTCCGCGCAGGCACTTGTCGAGGAGGCCCAATCGAACGCCGACCGATGGCGGCTGACGAACTACGCAGGCCGTCTCGCTAATCGGCCGTTGTTGATGGTGACCTCGGACGATGGGTTCGCTCGCGGCAGTGATGCGTTGGCCGATGCAATCCAGGACTGGGTGCTGCCCAGCTCGAGCGCCAGCATTTCGCGACCGATCACAGTTACTCGGATTGTCGGATTAAACTTCAAACAGCCGTTCTGCTGTGGCTGACACAGTTCTAGATTTTCGGCGTTGATCTACAATTGCCTGAGGGCTGATTCTTGCAGCGGTTCCTGCTCCGACAGAACCTCCGTCCACGAAAGGTCATCTGGACGAGAGCCACCCAACTCTTACCGCCCCAATTTACGTCAAGCCGGCCTAATCCGGTTGTCTTCAAAAACTACAGGCCCGGAATGTTCGATCAGGCAGCGCGAGCGTGGCGCTCCAGGGTAATGCTCACTTCCGGCAACGCCTCAAATGCGGGTTGGCAAACAGGGAGGGATCAGGCTGAGTTCTACGTAATCGTCGTCTTGCCCAGCATGGCCGCAAGTAGAGAGCCGCGAATTTGTGAGGCGCTCATGCTGGAGCTCTGAAACCCTCCACCTCGACCTGCGTTCAAAGGTCGAAGCGTGTTCTCGGATAGCATCGGATACCATAGCGCACGTTCGGCTTTAGCTTCGAGGCTGACGGTATTTCTGACGGCATGCTCTCTGCAGAGCGCGATATTAGCCATATATTTCACAGAGTTATGAGACCGGAAATAATCGAATGGGAGTGAGCAAGACACGGGATCGTGCGGGGCCCGATCCCGGCTTGCTCACTCGCCGGCCAAAGCCGGCGTTGACAAGAGCCCGCCGTCACGCGGAGCGTGATTTCGGCTTCATCATTCGGCGGCGGCAGCTGCCGTTGGGCAGGACTCAAAGTCGTCCGTGGCACGATCCCGGCTCGCTCACTCGCCGGCGACACCGCTGATAGGCCCGTCGGTCCCTCACTCCGTCTACCCTGAGCTTCGAAGCCTGCCAGCGCTCCCCCTTCGTCATCCCCGCGTTCGCTGGGATGACGGCTTCATCAGCGAGATGCTGGACGGCGACGTGGATGACCCCATTCGCGGAGATGACGCAACCTCGCTCCCAGCGTTAAGCCCGAAGCACGAAGCTCCAGTCGATGTTGGCCGGGCCATAGGGAGGCGGGGTGACCGCGGCGACGCGGGTGATCGTGTCGCGATCATAGCCCCAGGCGCGGACGATCGCCTCTCCGACGAAGCCCGCGCTTTCGACCGGGCGATCGCCGACGACGATGTCGTGGATGCCGCCCGCGATCATCCAGCAGGCGAGCGCCCAGGCCTGGTCGACGTCCTCCGGTGAAAGATCGAGGAAACCGGCCTTGATGCCCTGTCTCATGTCCTCCATCGCGAAGCCGGCGAAGCCGTCGCGGATGCGGTCGACGAGCAGATCGGGGCGGCGCGCCCACCAGCTCCAGATCGGCGTGCTGGCCGCCTCGCGGATCACGAGGCCGATCGACGTCGGCATGACGGCGGCCGGATCGGACCTCGCGAGATGTGCCGTGGCGACGGCGTTGCGGATGCCGCAATCGTGGATGATGCAGTCCAGCACTTCGCGCGCGACCTGATCCTTCGTCTCGAAGTAGTTGTAGAACGTGCCGAAACCGACGTCGGCGCGGTCGGTGATGTCCTTGATCTTGGCGGCGTCGACGCCGACCTCCGCCAATATGTCGTGCGCGGCCACGAGCAGTCGCGCGCGCGTGGCATTGCGGCGCCGGGAAACGCGCCCGTGCGCGGGCCTGGCCTCGTGCAGGGCCGCCGCTCCATCGTCGCCGCTCGCGATCGTTTCCGCCATTCGCACTCACGTCCGGGGTTCATGCCGGCCGCGTCATATGAACTCCGTCCCGCATCAGCAATGGCGCCATGATGCGGCGGCGGGCGAACACCGACGCAAGATCGATATTGATCCGGCGTCAGTTCGCTGGTATCCGGCGCGCTGAGCCAGCCGGCCCGTCCACCAGCGACGCCAGGACGATGGCGGGTGAGAGGAAGGAGGTCAGGCGGCGATGTCAGTCCATGATCTTCACCCCGCGGCCGCGTCTCCGCCTGCGCTTGGCGCGGGTACACGGCCCACATCGGCATATCCGGAGTCGGCCGGCACGCTTCCGGACGGCAGCGCCGCGTGAGGGGCAGGTCATGATCCTGACAGAGCCGCCGCGCGCCGCCCAAGATGCCGCGGACATGACGGTGCCGGCGCGGCGCCAAACGCTGCTGTTCCGGCCGGCGAGCGGTCCGGTCTCGGCGCTGGCGGTCGAGCTGCACGGCAGCGGGCTCGATCCGGAGCGGCACCACCGGATGACCGGGCTTGCCGAGCTGCTCGTGCCGCACGGGATCGCCGTCCTCATCCCGCAGGCCGGCACGCCGTTCCGGTTGATGCCGGCGTCGACGCAGGGGTTCGCCTGGACCGTCCCGGGCGCGCCGCTGCCCGATGCGACGGGCGCGGGCGGTGCGACGGACGGGGGCGACGCGCAGGCCGACGACGACGTTGACGACATCGCCTATCTGGCCGCACTGGTGGCGCAGACGCAGCGCATGCTCGGGCTGTGCGGCGCGCCGCTGTTCCTGTCGGGCTATTCGGGCGGTGCGCGGCTGGCGTCGCACCTGCTGACGTCGGGGCCGCTCGCGTGGACCGCCGCCGCCCTCGTCGCGGGACTGCGCTTCGTCGAGGGCCATCGACGGCCGCCGATGACCATCGTCTTCCACGGCATCGCCGACGCCATCAATCCGCTCGGCGGCGGCGCGGGGCCGCGTTGGGACATGAGCGTCGCCGAGGCCGCGTCCCGGTACGCACGCGCGCAGGGATGCGTGTCGCCGCCCCGCCGGGGCGACGTCCCGGGCGCCGACGTGCAGGTTCATCGGACCCCCGACGGCGAGGGCGCTCTATCGCTGTACGTCGAAGCCGGCGCCGGCCACGCCTGGCCCGGCACCCGCGACGCGGAGCATGTCGCGCTGTTCGGACCGCCAGGCGGGCATCTCGACGCCAGCAGGCTGATCGCGGACTTCTTCCTCGCGAGGATCGAGGTCCGTCACCCTCCGGACATCGGCCGACGACGACCGGGCCAGGACTGACGACCACAAGAACATGCCAGGAAGACGCCAGGAGAGAATAGATGAATGTACGCGCACTGCGACCCGCCTATATTCAGTACCGACATGCCTCTCTCGACGAGGCGGAGCGGTTCCTCGACGACTTCGGACTCGTCGTCTGCGGGCGCGAGCCCGGCGTGCTGTATCTGCGCGGCGTGGCGGCCGACGGCGTGTGCTATGTGGCGCATGAGGGCGAGCCCGCCTTCGTCGCGGGCGGCTTCGAGGTCGCCGACCGGGCCGTGCTGGAGACGGCGGCGCGCACGATCGAAGGAGCGTCGCTGGTCAAGCCGCTGCCGGGCCCGCAGGGCGGCTGGCATGTCGAGCTGCGCGATCCCGACGGGTTCCGGATCGACCTGATCGCGGGCCGCACGCCGCTCGAACCGCTGGAGGAGACGCCCGGCCGCGTCATCAACCTCGGCCATCGCAAGCTGCGCCTGGGCGAGTTCCAGCGGTTCGAGCGGCGCCCCGCCCGCGTCCGCAAGCTCGGGCATTTCGGCTTCAACGTCAGCAGCTTCGCCCGGTCGATCGCGTGGTACCGCGACAATCTGGGCATGTTGGCGACCGACACGCTGTACGACGGATCGGACCAGAACGACATCGCGGCGTTCATGCGCGTCGCCCGCGGCGACGAGTGGGTCGATCACCACAGCATCTTCTTCCTCGAGTCGCCCACCACCCACGTCCACCACTGCAGTTTCGAGGTCCAGGACCCGGACGAGGTGATGATGGGCAGCGAGTGGCTCAAGGCGAAAGGCTGGAAGCAGTTCTGGGGCGTGGGCCGCCACGTGCTCGGAAGCCAGGTCTTCGATTATTGGCGCGACTGTTCGGGCTTCATGATCGAACATTATGCCGACGGCGACCTGTTGAACGAGCGGTTCGACGGGGGTCGCCACGACGTCGCGGACGAGGCCCTGTCCGTATGGGGACCCCAAGCGCCCGCCGACTTCCTGTCCTGATACGCCCCCGCCGCCGCCATCATAATCAGGGCTCCGCAGACGGGTGCGGGCAGAGCCCCGTCAACCAGCCATGGGCTGCCTCGACGACAAGCTCGAAGCTCTCGTCGACCGATTGCGACAGCTGGAAGCCGCCGCGCGCCTCGATGTCCACGAAGCCATGCAGGCTGGCCCTGACGACGCGGATGGCATGTACCGACAGCGCGTCGGGTACGCCGTAGCTGGCGATGACGGCGTCGAACACCGCGACCACGCGCCGTGCCTCGGTCTGTTGCGCGTCAGAATCGGGCCTGAGCGGACCTTGAGTCAAGGTGTAGAGACCGGCATGATCGATCGCGAAACGCCGATAGGCGTGCGCGATCGACCCGAGGGCTGCGCGGCCGGCGCGTGCCATCGCGGCCGTCGTCAGCGCATCGTTCAGCCACCGGAGCGACAACGTCGAGACGCGGAGGATCAGGTCGTCCTGCCCGCCGATATGCTTGTACAGGCTGGGCGGCGCCACGCCGAGACGAGCCGCGAGCCGTGCGAGCGTCAGCGCGGCGAGGCCGTGCGCATCGACGATGGCCGCCGCCGCCTCCGTGACGATCGCGGGGCTGAGTCCCCCCCTAGGCATCGGCGGGTGCGAACGCTCCGCTCCTGCTCAGCTTCTGGAGGAACGCGTCGACGGCCGGGTTCACGGTCTGCGGATGCTCGAGCATCGGGGCGTGCCCCGCGCCGGGCACCGCGATCGTCTCGGCATCCGCGAAGTTCGACGCGACCCATGCGGCTTCGTCCATCGGCACCTTCCAATCGGGATCGGCGTCGCCAATGACCACGAGGACCGGCGCCGTCACGCGGCCGATCCACGGCGCGGCGACACGATGGTCGGCGCCCGCCAGCGTCGCGCGGAACGCGGCCCAGCGCCCCGGGCGTCGCAGCGACGCGGTCGTGCTCGCCGCGCGGTCGCGGGCCCGATCGCCGAGGCCGGGCCACAGCTTGGCAGCGTAGACGCGCCACAGCAAAGGCCCCCATGGACGCGCGAAGGCGAGCGACAGGACGGAGCGCGTGAACTCGCCCGCGCCGTTGCGGAGGAAGGGCGCCAGGAGGATCAGGCCGGCCACCTGCGCTGGACGTCGGCCCGCGGCGATGACGGCCGCCGCCGCCGACAGCGACGCGCCCGCGAGAACGGCAGGCCCGCCGCCGAGCGCGTCGACCAGCATCAGCAGATCCTCCCCGATCGCCTCATCGCCGTAGCGATCGAAGTGCGCCGTGCTGTCGCCATGCCCACGCAGATCGACGCGGGCCACGCGATAGCCCTGGGCGACCAGGTGCGCGGCAAGGGGCGCGAACGCGTCCCGGGTGTCGCCCATGGCGGGTGAGCAGATGACGAGAGGACCTTCCCCCTCGACCTCCACAGCAAGGCTGCCCCCGGCGATATCGAAATAGCTAATGTCCATAGCTAGCCGGCTATGCCTAATAGCTTGACGCGTCAAGCGTGCTCGCGGCAAACCGATCATGGCCGGAGCAGCGCCGTGTGCGCCTCGACGAGCCCGGCCCGTACGGGGTAGGGACGTGCTCCAACCGGAAGGACCGCCCATGACCACCGCCCGCTGGCACGATGCTGAGATCGCCCGCTCCGACGAGACCGTCGTCGTCGAGCGCAACCATTATTTCCCCGCCGACAGCGTCGACGCCGCGCTGCTGGAAGACAGCGCCACGCGCACCGTCTGCCCGTGGAAGGGCACCGCGCACTACAAGACGCTGGTGGTGGGCGGCGTCCGCAACCCCGACGCGGTCTGGTATTATCCCGATCCCAAGCCGGAGGCGGCGCAGATCAAGGGTCGGTACGCGTTCTGGAAGGGCGTCGTCGTTGGCTGAGCGGGACGGGCGGGCGCGTCGACTGGCGCGCGCCCTGATCGCCGCCGCGGCGCTGGTGGTGGTCGGCGCCGCGCCGCTCGCCGAGCCGCCGGACTGGACGCGGCCGACGCCCGCGTTCCGCATCGTCGGCCCGATCTGGTATGTCGGCAGCCTGGGGATCGGCGCCTATCTGATCCGCACGCCCAGGGGCGCGATCCTGATCGACGGCACGATGGCGCAGAACGTCGCGGGCGTGGAGCGCAACATCGCCGCGACGGGCACGGCCTTGCGAGATGTCCGCTACCTGCTCGTCAGCCACGCGCATTTCGACCATGTCGGCGCGGATGCGGCGCTGGTGCGCGACACGGGCGCGCAGGTGGTCGCCGGCGCGCGCGACCGCGCCGCGATCGAGAGCGGCGATCCGCCGGGCGAGACGCTGTACGCGCCCGTGCGCTTCGCCCCGGTCCACGTGGCGCGCGCGGTGGGGGAGGGTGACGTCGTGGCGCTCGGCGGCGTGACGCTGGTCGCGCACGCCTCGCCCGGCCACACGCCGGGCTGCACGACATGGTCGATGCGCGTCGCTGACCGGCAGGTGGCAGAAGGGCGGATGCTGGACGTCGTGTTCCCGTGCAGCGTCACCCACGGCTTCAACCGGCTGGTCGGCAACAAGGCCTATCCCGGCATCGTCGCCGACTATCGCGCGACGTTCGCGAGCATGGCCAGGCTGCCGGCCGACGTGGTGCTGCCGATGCACCCGGAGGTGGCCGACGTGATGGGCCGCCGCGACCGCGCGGCGCGGGGCGAACGGGACGCGTTCGTCGACCGCGGCTTGCTGCGCCGGGTCGTGGTTGACGCGCAGAAGGCGTTCGACGCGCAGCTCGGCGCGCAGGCGCAAGCCGCCGATAGCCGGCGCCGGTAGCGGGCCCGCCAGTCTTCCGGCCCGCGCGCAGAATGAGCGCGCTCGGCGGCAAGCCATGCTAAGCCCGTGGTTCCTGCAACCCCAGCATGGGAGATCGTCGTGGCCAAAAGTCAGCAGAAGTCGAACAAGGAAGTCCGCAAGCCCAAGGCGGAAAAGGCGCCCAAGCAGAACGCGTCCAATCCCTCCACCAAGGGCAAGGCGCCGGAAGAGGGCCAGCCGAAGCGCTGACGGGTGGGGCGTGACGGGCGGGCGCCGGGTCGCGCTCGCCCGCCGGAGGACGAACGCCCATGTCCAGGCTTATGCTGTCGATCGGCCGCTGCTGTCCGTCGGCTCGGGGCCGGGATATCAGGTGTGGGCATCGCTTTCGGCGGCGTGGTGGCAGAGCACGCGGTTGATCTCCGTCTGATAGCCGCGACCCTCGGCATGTTCCTTATACCAGGCGACGATATCGGCATCCAGCCGGAGCATGACCGGTGTCTTGAGCGGGCGAGAGAGGCCCGGCGGGCGTCGATGATCCGGGCGCGGGCTTCGTCGTCCGGCTCGGCATGGTCACTGACTTCAAAGTTCGGGTGGCGCCAATGACAAGAACAAGCCGTCATTCTCCCCGGTTCGGACGTAGGTCGTGATGTGGCCGTCGAACCCTCGCGGGCCTGGTTGATACTCCATGCCGATGATCCTGCCTTTGGGCGCAGCAAGCACGACGTGGCCGTTTTCAAAGCCCTGTGCCGTGATCGTATCGATACCAGGGCCGTGCCGAAGCGCGACATACTTGTCAGGCGTGGCATACAAGGCGCGCGACGTCGTTCGAGAAGCGACGTTACCGGAGACAGGCTGGTGTCCGACCAGGACGACGCCGGTTTGGGTCACTGCGTAAGTATCACCATCCGAAAGCTCGAAACCGTTTCCAAAGAGGCGTACGATAGGCACGCCTGCCGGTAGTCGCACGCGCGCGAGCAAACTCACGCGTCGCGGATCGGCATTGATGCCCGCGGCGGCCAGTCGCCCTCGCGTTGCAGGCTCGACAGTGCCGATCGCCGCTTGGACCGGGTTGGGATAGCGCAGAGTCGCCGCGCCATTTGAGACGGCAGCTGTTGAGATACCTGCCAAGCCAAGAATTACCACGAAAGGCCTCGTCATGAGCTTTCCTTTCCGTCGCACATGAAGACTATGATCAGCTTCAACGAGGCTAGGAGCTGGAAGTCGCAGGTGGCGCTTCCAAAAAGCTGGCGAGAGGCGGACGTACCGCTTATTACCAGACCCGGTCGGCTGGCTCTGGTCGATGCCCGTCCCGCCGCCCAGCCTCGCACCCACCTAGCCCCACCTGCGCCGCTGCGGTACACCCGCGCCCATGTCCACCACCTACACCGTCGACGGCGCGACGAGCCGTGCCACGCCCGTGCCTGCACCGATGAAGCGCGTCACCATCCCCGCGATCCGCGCGCGCAAGGCCGGGATCGCGGCGGGGACGGCCGAGCCGCTGGTGATGCTGACCGCCTACACCGTCCGCACCGCGCAACTGCTCGACCCGCATTGCGACCTGCTGCTGGTCGGGGACAGCCTGGGGCAGGTGGTGTACGGCCTCGCCTCGACCGTGCCGGTCACGCTCGAGATGATGGCGGCGCATGGCGCGGCGGTGGTGCGGGGCAGCCATCATGCCGTGGTCGTGATCGACATGCCGTTCGGCAGCTACGAGGCATCGCGCGAACAGGCGTTCGCCAGCGCCGCGCGGCTGATGAAGGAGACGGGCGCGGCGGCGGTGAAGCTGGAGGGCGGCGAGGCGATGGCGCCGACCGTCCGCTTCCTGTCCGAGCGCGGCGTGCCGGTGATGGGCCATGTCGGGCTGACGCCGCAGGCGGTGAACGTGCTCGGCGGCTATGCGGCGCGTGGGCGGGACGAGGCGGAGGCGGCGAAGATCGTGGCGGACGCGACCGCCGTCGCCGACGCGGGCGCCTTCGCGCTGGTGGTGGAGGGGGTGGTGGAGCCGGTCGCGGTGGCGATCACGCGGGCGGTCGCCTGCCCGACGATCGGCATCGGCGCGTCCGCGCAGTGCGACGGTCAGGTGCTGGTGGCGGAGGACATGCTCGGCCTGTTCGAGCGCACGCCGCGCTTCGTGAAGCGGTTCGGCGACCTGGCGGCGCAGATCGACGCGGCGGTCGCGGCCTATGCCGCCGACGTGCGCGCGCGCGCGTTCCCGGGGCCTGAGCAGGTGTACGCGCCACGGGGGTAAGGCTGACGGACGTCGCCGCGTGTCAGGTGAACAGCGCCCCGCGCTGTTCAGGCCATGCAAGGGCATGGCCGACCTGCCACGCCCTTTCGTTTCGCGGGCGGTGCCGCTATGGCTCGCGCCTTCCCCCAACCCGGAGCCCGCATTGGCCCTGACGCCCGACACCAGCAATCGAGCCTTCCTGCGCGAAGTGGACGAGGAAGTGCGGCGCGAGCGTGTCGCGGACATCTGGTCGCGGTACGGCATCCGGATCATCGTCGGTATCGTGGCGGTGCTCGTCCTGGCCGGGATCGGGCTGTGGTGGCGCAGCCATCGCGAGGCCCAGCGCGGCGTGGAGGGCGAGCAGATACAGGCCGCGTTCGACAAGCTCGCCAATGGCGACCTGAAGGGCGCGGACGCCGCGCTGGTGCCGATCGCGCGCGACGCGGGGCCGGGCTATCGCGCGCTGGCCGACATGACGCGCGCCGACATCGCGCTGCGCGGCCAGGACAATGCCGGCGCCGCGCGGCTGTTCGCCGCCGTGGTGGCGGACGGCGAGGTGGGCGCGCCGCTGCGCGATCTCGCGCTGGTCCGCCAGACGGCCGCGCAATATGACACGATGAAGCCCGACGCGGTCGTCAGCCGGTTGCGGACGTTGGCGGTGAAGGGCAATGCCTATTTCGGCAGCGCGGGCGAGATGGTGGGGCTGGCCTATCTCAAGCTGGGCAAGCGCGACCTCGCCGCCACGCTGTTCGGGCAGATCGCGGGCGACGACACCGTGCCTGCGACGACCCGCCAGCGCGCGGTGCAGATGGCGAGTGCGCTGGGCGCGGAAGCCTCGGACAATCAGGAGGCGGTGAGCGCCGCTTCGCAACGACAGGACAAGCCTGCGACATGACGACGACCATTGCTCTGCGACCGGGCATCTCACGCGACACTCACGCCCGGGCGGTTTCTTCGCGACTGGCGCTGGTGGCCGCGCTGGGCCTGACGCTCGCCGGCTGCGGCATCTTCAAGCACGGCAGCCACAAGACGCCGACGGTGGGCGAGCGCGTGCCGATCCTGGTGAGCGAGCAGCCGGCGGAGATCGACAAGACGCTGGCCACCGTCACCGTCTCGCTGCCGCCCGCGACGGTGAACGAGAGCTGGGCGCAGGCCGGCGGCAGCGCGGACAAGTCCAACGGCCAGCTCGCGCTCGCCGCCAGCCCGCAGCGGTTGTGGACCGCGACGATCACCGGCGGCACCGATCGCGCGCGGCTGGGCGCGTCGCCGGTCATCGACGGCGGCAAGCTGTTCGCGATCGACGTCAACGCGGTCGTCCACGCGATCGACGCCAATTCCGGCGCGCCGCTGTGGCAGACGCCGCTCGCTGAGGGCAAGAAGGGCCGGTTCGCGCGGTTCGGCGGCGGCGTCAGCGTCGAGGAGGGGCGCGTCTATGCGACCGACGGTCTCGGCGACGTCGTCGCGCTGTCGGTGGCGGACGGCAAGCAATTGTGGCGCGTGAAGCCGGGCGGGCCGCTGCGCGGATCGCCGACGCTCGCCAACGGCAACGTCTATGTGCTGAGCCAGGACAACCAGCTCTTCGCGCTCAGCGAGACCGACGGCTCGATCGTCTGGACGCAGACCGGCAGCATCGAATCGCAGGGCGTGTTCGGCGTCGCGGCGCCGGCGTCGAGCCAGGGCACGATCGTCGCCGGCTTCTCGTCGGGGGAGCTCAACGCCTATCGCTACGAGAACGGCCGCGTGCTGTGGCAGGACGCGCTGTCGCGCACGTCGGCCACCACGTCGGTGTCGAGCCTGGCGGACGTTGACGCCGACCCGGTGATCGAGGACGGCCGCGTCTATGCGGTCGGCCAGGGCGGGCGCATGGTCGCGGTCGACATCTCGACCGGGCAGCGGGTGTGGGAGCAGAACTTCGCCGGCATCTCGACGCCCTGGATCGCGGGCGAGTGGCTGTTCATCGTGACCGACGACGCCCGGCTGGTGTGCGTCGCGCGCGCGACCGGCAAGGTGCGCTGGATCACGCAGCTCCAGCATTTCCGCAAGGAAAAGGCGCGCAAGGATCAGGTGACGTGGTTCGGGCCGGTGCTGGCTGGCGGGAAGCTGGTGCTGACCAACTCGCTCGGCCAGCTCGCCTATCGCTCCCCCACCGACGGCGCCGCGATCAGCGACGAGAAGCAGAAGGTGCCCTATACGCTGCCGCCGGTGGTGGCGAACAGCACGCTGTACACGATCGACGAGCGCGGCCGGATCAGCGCGTATCGGTGAGAGACGCCGACAATCCTCCCCCGCCAGGGGGAGGGGGACCAGCGAAGCTGGTGGAGGGGGAGGCACCCCGACCGTCAGCCAGTCCTCCCCCTCCGTCGCCTGCGGCGCCACCTCCCCCTGGCGGGGGAGGATGAGTGAGGCGAACCGACCCGATCAATCCTCCCCCGCCAGGGGGAGGGGGACCAGCGAAGCTGGTGGAGGGGGAGGCA
>NZ_CAXSHM010000055.1:0-12696 GCF_964237335.1 uncultured Sphingomonas sp. | reverse complement strand
CAGCTTCGCAGTCGCCTGATCAAGCCGTCATGCGCCAACCCCGTGAGCAGTTACGAAATTAGCGTGGGAACGCTACGGAACTGGCGATCGGCCAGAGTTGGCCCGGGCTTCGTGAAGATTGGCAAGGCCGTTTTGTATCCTGTTGACCAGCTCGACGCGTGGGATGAAAAGAACCTCGTGACGTGCCGTGCTTCGCAGAGCTTACTCACCACCGACAGGGACCAGACGTGATCATCCCGAGCACGCACGGACTGCCGATCCCAGAGGCCGCCCTCAACGACATAACGCAAAAGCTAAGATTGCAAACTTCTCAAAGCTTTATTCAAGGCGAGCTGGCTGATCCACAACCACCCGAGCGGCGACCCCGCCCCCAGCCGCGCCGACATCGACCTGACCCGCGCGATCGTCGAGGCGGGCAAGCCGCTGCGCATCGCGGTCCACGATCACCTCATCATCGGCACGCAGGGGCATGTGAGTTTGCGGGCGAAAGGGGTGATTTGAGACTGTCGCTCTTCCTGCTTGCCGCGCAGGCCGCCGCGCCTGCCGCTAGCCTGCCGGTCGCGTTCGATCTGGCGGCCGTGCGGCCCGACCCGCTGTCAACGTCAACCTCGCAATGCGGACGGCAGGCGGGGGAGACGGACGTCGTCGTTTGCGGCAGGCACGAACACTACCGCCTGCCACTGCCGGTCTAGCATCCCGGCGGCGGCACGTCGCGCGACCTGCCGGGCGGGACGGCGGCGCTCGCGCCATCCGGTCCGTGCGGCATCTTCGCGGGCGAAGGCCGCTGTCGCAACGCCGACAAGGCGGAGTTCGGTTATGGCCGCGGTCGTGATCCGATCACGCTTCTCTCGCGGCTGGCGAAGAAGGTGGGCAGCTCTGACGCCGATTAGAGGCTCGGCCCGCTTCTACCGTCACCCCGGACTTGTTCCGGGGTCCAGCGTTGTGCGAGCTATCAGGCGTCTTGGCGCGTACCAAGCTGGACCCCGGAACAAGTCCGGGGTGACGACGATGGCGGCAGATCGTCGTATCGACAAATCAGGGTGCCTTCCGCCACCGACGCGGTAATAGCCCCCCATGGTCCCCCGCTACTCCCGCCCCGCCATGTCCGCGCTGTGGACGCCCGAAGCGCGTTTCCGCATCTGGTTCGAGATCGAGGCGCACGCCACCGACGCGCTCGCCGATCTGGGCGTCGTCCCCAAGGCCGCCGCCGAGGCGCTATGGCGGTGGTGGGGCACCAACCCCGCGATCGACGTCGAGCGGATCGATGCGATCGAGGCGGTCACCAAGCACGATGTCATCGCCTTCCTGACCTGGGTGTCCGAGAACGTCGGCGAAGAGGCGCGGTTCATGCACCAGGGCATGACCTCGTCCGACGTGCTCGACACCGCGCTTAGCGTCCAGCTCGCACGCGCGTCCGATATCCTGCTCGCCGACATCGACGCGCTGCTGGCGGTGCTCGAACGCCGCGCGCACGAGTTCAGGATGACGCCGACGATCGGCCGCAGCCACGGCATCCACGCCGAGCCCGTCACCTTCGGGCTGAAGCTTGCCGGCTTCCACGCCGAGTTCGCGCGCGCGCGGCTGCGCCTGGTCCATGCGCGCGAGGATATCGCCACCTGCGCGATCTCGGGCGCGGTCGGCACCTTCGCCAACGTCTCGCCCGCCGTCGAGGCGCATGTCGCCGCCAGGCTCGGCCTCGCGATCGAGCCGGTGTCGAGCCAGGTGATCCCGCGCGACCGGCACGCGATGTTCTTCGCGACGTTGGGCGTCATCGCCTCGTCGATCGAGCGCGTCGCGACCGAGGTGCGCCACCTGCAACGCACCGAGGTGCTGGAGGTGGAGGAGTATTTCAGCCCCGGCCAGAAGGGCTCGTCGGCGATGCCGCACAAGCGCAACCCGGTGCTGACCGAGAACCTGACCGGCCTCGCGCGTATGGTCCGCGGCTATGTGACCCCTGCGCTGGAGAACGTGGCGCTGTGGCACGAGCGGGACATCAGCCACTCGTCGGTGGAACGCTACATCGCGCCCGACGCGTGCGTGACGCTCGACTTCGCGCTCGCCCGGCTGACCGTCGTGATCGACAGGCTGGTGGTGTACCCCGAGCGGATGCAGCGTAACCTCGACCGGATGGGCGGGCTCGTCCACTCGCAGCGCGTGCTGCTGGCGCTCACGCAGGGCGGGATGAGCCGCGAGGAGTCCTATCGGCTCGTCCAGCGCAACGCGATGAAAGTGTGGGAAAGCGACGGCCGGCTCAGCCTGCTCGAGCTGCTCAAGGCCGATCCGGAAGTCGCGGCCGTGCTGAGCCCCGAGCAGATCGAGGCGGAGTTCGACCTTGGCTACCATCTAAAGCACGTCGACACGATTTTCGCGCGAGTGTTCGGGGACGACCGTCCCGGCCGGTGAGCCGGGCATCGCGACCTTCACGCCGACTGCAAATGCTGCAACTGCAAACGCGCGTAATAAAATTGCGCATCGGCGCAACGCTGACCATTTCGCTCTTGCCGGTTATTCCACCGGCATCGGAGATACCCATGCGCAATCTGGATACGTGGACGGGCGGCTTGTTCGCCGTCGCTGCCATCGTGCTGGCTCTCGAGGCGGTTCTCGCCCTCTGACGCCCACCCTGTCGACCCTCTCTTGAGAGGGCGGCTTGGGGGCGGTCGGCGGCGGTGTCATTCCGCGGCGTCCGGTCGTTACCGTGGCAGATACCGGATCGGATGGGGTGGGGTCTTGCGCCGCTTTCCCTTGCGCGAAAACAGGAACGAGGCGCGCGAACGACGCTCCTTCTCCCGCGTGGAAAGCAGACGCCATCGCTGACAGGCGCGATTCCAGAGGAACCAGGCGAGTGCCGCGAGGATGATGACGAACAGGAAAGCGGCGATGACCATTCGTCGATGATAGCCGACCGGAGCAGTACGGCAAGCGGGTCGACAAGATTTTTCGGAACCAAAACAGGCGGTTATGGCAGGGTCGCGATGGCCGTCGACCCGATGCGGCACGGGATCGGTTCCTGACCCGACGCGATCGGTGCGGGTTGATACGACGGCCCCATCGCCATGACCAGTGCGATACGCCGCAATCGGGCCTTCACCCAATGTGGTTTAGATCGAAGACGCGGCGGCGGTGACCGCCGGGTCTTACTCGCCCGCGAACACGCCCTTCAGCTTGGCGAAGAAGCCCTGGCTGTCCGGGCATTCGTCGCCCGTCTCCGTTTCGCGGAACATCTCCAGCAGTTCGCGTTGCCGCGTCGACAGCCGCGTCGGCGTCTCGACGTCGATCTGGACGACGAGGTCGCCCTGGCCGCGCCCCTGGAGCACCGGCATCCCCGCGCCGCGCTGGCGCAACTGCTTGCCCGACTGGATGCCGGCCGGGATCCTGATCTCGTGGGTGCGCCCGTCGAGGCCCGGGATCGCCATCGTCCCGCCGAGCGCCGCCGTGGTGAAGCTGACGGGCGCGCGCGCGAACAATGTCGTGCCCTCGCGCTCGAACAGCGCGTGCCGTTTGATGTGGAGGAAGATGTAGAGGTCGCCCGCCGCCGCGCCGCGCGCGCCCGCCTCGCCCTCGCCCGACAAGCGGATGCGCGTGCCCTCGTCGACGCCCTGGGGCACATTCACGGCCAGCGTCTTGGTCTTCTCGACCCGGCCGTCACCGCGGCAGTCCGGGCATGGATCGGCGATCACCTGACCCGAGCCATGACATGCCGGGCAGGCGCGCTCGACCACGAAGAAGCCCTGTTGCGCGCGCACTTTCCCGTGGCCGGCGCAGGTCTGGCACGTCTTCGCCTGCGTGCCGGGCCGCGCGCCCGATCCATGGCAGGTGTCGCACGCCGCCGACACGTCGACCGTCACCTCGGTCGACTTGCCGTGGTACGCATCCTCCAGGCTGATCTCCATGTCGTAGCGCAGGTCGGCGCCGCGCCGCGCCGCGCGGGCACCACCCTGGCGCTGACCGCCCATGAACTCGCCGAAGACGCTCTCGAATATGTCGGAAAACCCGCCAAAATCCTGCGCCCCACCACCGCCGCCGCCCTGCTGGCGGAAGGCGGCGTGGCCGTAGCGATCATAGGCCGCGCGCTTCTGGGGGTCCTTCAGGACCTCGTACGCCTCCGACACCGCCTTGAACTTGGCCTCGGAATCCTTGCACCCGGCATTCTTGTCCGGATGGTATTTCATCGCGAGCTTGCGGTACGACGATTTCAGCACCCCCGCATCGGCAGTGCGTTCACACTCGAGCAGCTCGTAATAGTCGATCTCGGTGCTCATGCCCGGCCCCCATCACAGCCAGCCCCGTCACCCCCGCGAAGGCGGGGGTCCCGCTTCTTCTCCAACGACAAGGCAAAAGAAGCGGGATCCCCGCATGCGCGGGAATGACGGGTGGTGTGCATCAGTTTACTTGTCGTCGACTTCCGAGAACTCGGCGTCGACCACGTCGTCGCCAGGCTTGCCGGTGTGCGCGCCGTCCCCGGCACCGCCCTGCGGCGACGCGTCGGACTGCTGCTGCTTCTCGTAGATCGCCTGACCCATCTTCATCGCGACCTGCGCCAGCGCCTGCGACTTCTCGGTCATCTTGTCGGGATCGCCACCCTCGACCGCGGTCCTGGTCTCGGCGACCGCCGCCTCGATCTCGGACTTGAGCGACGCGTCGACCTTGTCGCCATTGTCCGCGAGCTGGCGCTCCGTCGTGTGGATCAGCGATTCGGCATTGTTCTTTGCCTCCGCGCCCGCGCGCCGCTTCTTGTCCTCGTCGGCGAACTTCTCGGCATCGCGCACCATCTGCTCGATGTCGTTGTCGCTGAGCCCGCCCGACGCCTGGATGCGGATCTGCTGCTCCTTGCCGGTCCCCTTGTCCTTGGCGCTGACGTTGACGAGGCCGTTGGCGTCGATGTCGAACGTCACCTCGATCTGCGGGACGCCGCGCGGCGCGGGCGGGATGCCGACGAGGTCGAACTGGCCGAGGATCTTGTTGTCCGCCGCCATCTCGCGTTCGCCCTGGAACACGCGGATCGTCACCGCGCCCTGGTTGTCGTCCGCGGTCGAATAGGTCTGGCTCTTCTTGGTCGGGATCGTCGTGTTGCGGTCGATCATCCGGGTGAACACGCCACCGAGAGTCTCGATGCCCAGCGACAGCGGCGTGACGTCGAGCAGCAGCACGTCCTTGACGTCGCCCTGCAGCACGCCCGCCTGGATCGCGGCGCCCATCGCGACGACCTCGTCCGGATTGACGCCGGTATGCGGCTCCTTGCCGAAGAAGTTCTTCACGACCTCACGCACACGCGGCATCCGCGTCATGCCGCCGACGAGCACCACTTCCGCGACGTCGCCCGCCTTGATGCCGGCGTCGGCCAGCGCCTTGCGGCACGGCTCGAGCGTGCGGCTGACCAAGTCCTCGACCAGCTTCTCGAGGTCCGAGCGGCTGATCTGCTTGACGAGATGCTTGGGGCCGGTCTGGTCGGCAGTGATGAACGGCAGGTTCACCTCGGTCGACTGCGCCGACGACAGTTCGATCTTCGCTTTCTCGGCGGCTTCCTTCAGCCGCTGGAGCGCGAGCTTGTCCTTGGTGAGGTCGATCCCCTCCACCTTCTTGAAGTCCGCCGCCAGATACTCGACCAGCTTGTTGTCGAAATCCTCGCCGCCCAGGAAGGTGTCGCCGTTCGTGGCCTTCACCTCGAACACGCCGTCGCCGATCTCGAGCACCGAGATGTCGAACGTGCCGCCGCCAAGATCATAGACCGCGATCGTCTTGCCGTCCTGCTTGTCGAGGCCATAGGCCAACGCCGCCGCGGTCGGCTCGTTGATGATGCGCAGCACTTCAAGGCCCGCGATCTGGCCCGCGTCCTTGGTCGCCTGGCGCTGCGCATCGTTGAAATACGCCGGAACAGTGATGACGGCCTGGGTCACCGTCTCGCCCAGATGCGCCTCGGCGGTCTCCTTCATCTTCTGAAGGATGAACGCGCTGATCTGCGACGGGCTGTAATCCTTGCCGCCCGCCGACACCCACGCGTCGCCGTTGCCGCCGCGCGCGATCTTGTAGGGGACCAACTCGGTGTCCTTCTTGGTCACCGGATCGTCGAAGCGGCGGCCGATCAGGCGCTTCACCGCGAAGATCGTGTTGTCGCCGTTGGTGACGGCCTGGCGCTTGGCGGGCTGGCCCACCAGCCGCTCGCCGTCCTTGGCGAAGGCGACGATCGACGGCGTGGTGCGCGCGCCCTCGCTGTTCTCGATCACCTTGGGCTTGCCGCCCTCCATCACAGCGACGCAGCTGTTGGTGGTGCCGAGGTCGATACCGATTACTTTGGCCATGGTTGCGAACTGCCCCTCGCGAAGAAAAAAGCCGCAGGATCGTGCCCCGTAGCGGCGACGCGATCCATGTTACTGGGCCGGATATAGGTGGGGTCCGGCTTGTCGCAAGACGGCCCGCGGCGTAGGTTCCATCCCATTGCGAAACGAGAGGAACCGGCGCCAACCGCCGAGATGTCCCGGAGTGACGATGCGCCGCCTGATCCCCAAGTCGCCCCGCTCCCTGTTCGTCCCCGCGCTCGCGCTGCTCGCGATCGCGGGCTGTTCCAAGGCCAAGGACCTGTCCGTGGACCAGGCCTGGGTGCGCCTGCCGGCCGTCCCCGGCCAGCCGGCCGCGGCCTATTTCACGCTCCACGGCGGGCCGGCGGACGCGACGCTGATCGACGTCTCCACCGACGTCGCGATCCGATCCGAGATGCACGAGACTATGAGGGGAATGGGCGGCGGGGCGGCCGGAATGACGCGGATGACGCCCGTGCCGTCGGTCTCGGTCCCGGCCAGGTCGACCGGCCGGTTCGCGCCGGGTGGCCGGCACGTGATGTTCTTCGGCCTCGATCCGTCGGTTAAGCGCGGCGGGGCGATGACGCTCACCTTCACCTTCGGCAACGGCGAGCGGATCCGGCAGAGCGCGCCGGTGCTGGGCGCGGGCGACCCGCCGCCCGGAGAGTGAGCCCCAAAGACATCAGGCGCCGCCCGCTGACGCCCGGCGAGATCGACCTCGCCCGCTCGGTCTACGGCGACGCGATCGACTATGCCCGCGTCGCGCTGGTGCGCGGCAAATGGGCGTTCTTCCAGCCGCGCAACGTCGTCATGGCGCCGCGCGGGGCCATCCACTTCCATCCGGCCGGCGACCTGTGGCGGGACGATTTCGCCGCCGCGTCGCTGCCCGACCAGGGGCTGTTCATCCACGAGATGGCGCATGTCTGGCAGCACCAGCGAGGGCTGTTCCTGCCGCTTCGCCGCCATCCCTTCTGCCGCTACGACTACAGCTTCCGTCCCGGCGTACCGCTCCACCGCTATGGCATCGAACAGCAGGCGGAGATCGTGCGCCACGCCTTCGTCCTGCGCCGTGGGGGCCGTGTCGCCGGCGCGCCCGACCTCGCGCGCTACGAGAGCGTGCTGCCGTTCGGGACGGCGGCGCGCTGAGCGGTCACCGCGGCGGCAGTGCGCGGATCGCGCCGATGTGCCGCTGGACGATCCGGTGTGTCTCGCCGGCGAACCCGCGATAGCCCGCGCTGCCGCCGCCAGTCGCCTCTGCCGCGAAGGCGGCGCCGTCGGCATCGTGGATGCTCGCCATCTCGGTCATGTACGCGCGGTCGAACGCCGGGCCCGACAGCGCGCCGAGCCGCGTCATCCTGGCCGAGAAGTCGGCATTCAGCGTGGCCGCGATCGGCGCGCCCTCGCTCGCCGAGACCGACTTCAGCCGGTCACCGACCAGCGTGTGGTCGTGAACCTCCATGGCGCCGAAGTCGCGCACGTCCTGGGTCGCACCCCGTGTCGCGGCGAGCCGTCCGGCGGCGACCTCGAACATGCCGCCCTGCGACACCTTGCCGACGAACGCGCGATCGGCAGTGGTGGCAGCGGGCGCGGCCGCGACGAGCGCGAGGGGAATGATGGCCAGCGAGGCATATCGGGTCATGACGCTGAACTCCAGGGAGGGCCCATCTGCAACAGCGGCTTGTCAGGCTTGTTCCGGGCGGATCAGTCCAGCCGCCCGAACGGCAGCAGCTTGGACGCGAGCGTCTTGGCCATATCCGTCCTGCCCGCCTGCAACTGCGCCAGGACAGCGACGCACGATCGCTGCATCACCCGGTCGAGCACGGTCGTCGTGGCGGCATGGCTCGCGATCTCGGCCAGAGCGCGTCCGCGCGGATCGTCGGGATCGAGTTCGAGCCGCAGCAGCGCGGCGAGCCCAGGATACCACGCATGGTTGCCGCCGAGCGCCACCGACCGGTCGAGCGCTTCGAACCCCACCTTCTTCTTGGCCCCCAACACCGTCGCGCCGACGAAGCCGCCGAGCCGGTTGACCGCCCCGACATGCCACGCGCCCAACGCCATCTGCGCCTCCGGATTGCGTGGATCGCGAGCGACCAACGCCTCGAACCGCTTGCGCGCGTCGATCGCGTCGGCACGGCTGCCGGTCAGCTTCGCGCGATAGCCGAGCGCGCTCGCCTGCATCAGCAGTGCTTCGGGATCGGCGGGCGCGCGCCGCAACGCCGCCGTGGCCGCCGCCTCGGCCTCGCCAACGCGGGCGAGCGCGGTCTCCTTGCTCGCGTCCGAGAACGAGGCGCGGGTGAGGAGGTCGCGTGCGGTGGTGGCCGTCTGCGCGGCGGCCGGACAGGCGCAAGCGGATGCCAGCAACGCCACCCCGGCCCATGGTCCACGCGATTGCCACATCATATCAGCGTCTTCCTCTCGATCCGGCCTTCCGAACGGCCCGCAACCGGTTTCGCTCCAAGATCGATCAGAGCAGGTCGAAGTCGATCGGACCGTCCTTGTCGAGCGAGTGTGGCGCCGGCGGCATCGGGTATTTGAGCCCGGTGGCGCAGTTGAACAGCACGCAGCGGTCGCTCTCCGACACGAGCCCCTGGCCCCGCGCGCGACGATAGGCGGCGAGCGTCGCGCCGCCTTCCGGGCACATCAGCAGGCCGTCGCGGACCGACGCGTCGTGGACCGCCGCCTCGATCTCCTCGTCCGTCACCGCGAGCGCGCGGCCGCCGCTTTCCCGCACCGCGCGCAGGATCAGGAAATCGCCCACCGCGCGCGGCACGCGGATGCCGGCGGCGATCGTGTGTGCGCCCTCCCACCGCTCGGCATGTTCGACGCCGTCCTCGAACGCCTTGACGATCGGCGCGCAGCCCGCCGCCTGCACCGCGTACATCTGCGGCCGCTTGGGGCCGATCCAGCCGAGCTTCTCCAGCTCGTCGAACGCCTTCCACATGCCGATCAGGCCGGTGCCGCCGCCGGTGGGATAGAAGATCGCGTCGGGCAGCGTCCAGCCGAGCTGGGCGGCGAGCTCCAGCCCCATCGTCTTCTTGCCCTCGATCCGGTACGGTTCCTTCAGCGTCGAGAAGTCGAACCAGCGCCCTTCCGCGGCGCCGCGGCCGACGATCGCGCCGCAATCGTCGATCAGGCCGTTGACCCGCCAGACGCGCGCGCCCTGCATCGCGATCTCGCGTACGTTGATCTCGGGCGTGTCGGCGGGGCAGAAGACGATCGTCTCTATGCCGATCCGCGAGCAATAGGCGGCGAGCGCGGCGCCGGCGTTGCCGTTGGTCGGCATCGCGATCCGCGTGACGCCCAGTTCCTTCGCCATCGCGACCGCCATCACCAGCCCACGCGCCTTGAACGATCCCGTCGGCAGCCGCCCCTCGTCCTTCACCAGCACGTCGCCGCCCAACGCCGACTTTTCGAGCGGGACCAGCGGCGTCTCGATCTCGCCCAGGCTGACGATGCTGGCGGTATGCCGCACCGGCAGCAGCTCGCGCCACCGCCACAGATCCGTCGGCCGCGCGGTGAGCATGCCGCGCGGCAGGTTCGCGCGCACCGCGTCGAGGTCGTAGCGGACCAGCAGCGGCCGCCCGACCCGCGACAGGCCATGCAGTTGGTCAGCCTCGTACCGCTCCCCCGTCATCGAGCATTCGAGGTGCGTGACGAAGGTCGCGCGATCGGTGACGAGGTTGGGGTTGGGGTTGGGGCTCATGGCGGAGGCTTAGCCGCGCGGTGGAGCCGGCGTCGAGAGCGGACTTGCGAGTATGGCAGATCGTAGCTACATCAAGCTATGAGGTTTGACTTCGATCCCGAAAAGGATGCGATCAATCGTGAACAGCATGGCGTGTCGCTCGCGTTCGGCGCGCAGGTATTCGCCGATGCGGAACTGGTTTCACGCCCACGATCCGTCTCGAAGACGAGGAGCAACGATACAAGGCCATCGGGTTGGTCGATGGACGGCTTTGGACGGTTGTCCACGTAGAACGACCGGAAGCGATCCGTTTCATTTCAGTCAGGAGAAGCAACGATGGCGAGCGACGTACTTACAATCGGACTTAAGGCTGATCCCAACGATCCCGAAGATCGTGACGTGACCGTCGAAGCCATCGAACAAGCGCTGGAGGAACGACGCCAACGGCTTCGCGGTGCGCAGAAGGCGCCGGTCAAGAGTCAGGTGACGCTCCGCATCGACGCCGATGTGCTCGCCAAGTTTCGTGCGACCGGCGACGGTTGGCAGACCCGGATCAATGCGGCCTTACGGGCGGCGGAGGTATGAACCGCCGCCTTAGCTACTGACGGACGTCACCCCGCCCGCGCCACCGCCACCAACGCGGGGCGCAGCAGCCGGTCCTTGATCGTGTAGCCCGGCTGCATCTCCTGGACGATCGTGCCCGGCACCTGGTCGCTCGGCACCTCCATCATCGCCTGGTGCTTGTTGGGATCGAGCATCTCGCCCAGCGACGAGACGCGGGTGATGCCGTTGCGGCCGAACACCGCCGCCAGCTCACGGCCCGTCGCCTCCAGCCCGGCGACCAGGCCCTTGAACTTCTCGTCCTCGCGCAGGCTCTCCGGGATCGAGGCGAGCGCGCGCTCCAGATTGTCGCTGACTGACAGCACGTCGCGCGCGAAGTTGGTCGCGGCATAGGCGCGCGCGTCGGCGGCCTCCTTCTCGGCGCGGCGGCGGACGTTCTGCGTCTCGGCCTGCGCGTAGAGCACGTCCTGCTTGGCGGCGGCGAGCTGGTCCTCCAGCTCGGCGATGCGCGCGGCGTGTCCGTCATGCTCGGCCAGCTCCGGCGCGGCGGCGGCGGTCTCGTCACGCAGGTCTGCACTCGTCTCGGTGGTGTCGGTCATGTACGTCCCTGTTTTCTGCGTGTCGTTGGGGCGCCGCTCATCCCATCAGCCGGGCGAGCGTGGCGGCGGTGAAGTCCACTATCGGCACGACCCGCGCATAGTTCAACCGCGTCGGCCCGATCACCCCGACCACGCCGACCACCTCGCCGTCCAGGCCCCGGAACGGCTTGGCGATGACGGAGGAGCCGCTGAGCGCGAACAGCTTGTTCTCCGCCCCGATGAAGATGCGGGTGGCGTCGCCCGCGCGCGCCGAATCGAGCAGCCGCGCGACGTCCTGCTTGCCCTCCAGATCGTCGAGCAGGTCGCGCACCCGGTCGAGATCCGCGGCCGCGCCTGCATCCAGCAGCCGGCCCTGACCGCGCACGATCAGCACCGGGCGCCGCGCGCCGTCCTCGCTCCAGACAGCGAGGCCCTGCTCCACCAGCGCTCGGGCGGCGCCGTCGATCGCGGCATGGCCGGCGGCGATCTCGCGCTCGACGCGGGCGCGCGCCTCGACGAGCGTCAGGCCGGAGAGCACCGCGCTCATGTAGTTGCCCGCCTCCACCAGCGCCGACCCGCCGATGCCGGGCGGCAGTTGCAGCACCCGGTTCTCGACCGATCCATCCTCGCTGACCAGCACCGCAAGTGCCTGGTCACGTGACAGCGGCACGAAGCCGATCGAGCGCAGCCGCAACTCGCGCTTGGGCACCATGACGAGGCCAGCGCAGGCCGACAGCCCCGACAGCGCAGCGGTGGTGGCGGCGATCGCGTCCTCCACCGGGCCGCCGCTGCGATCGGCTCGGCCGGCGATCTGCGCGCGCTCGTCGGCGGTCGGCTCCATCGCCTGCATCATGCCGTCGACAAACAGGCGCAGGCCGAGGTCGGTGGGAAGCCGGCCGGCCGAGGTGTGCGGGGAGGCGAGCAGGCCGCGCTCCTCCAGCTCACCCATCACCGCGCGGATCGAGGCCGGCGACAGGTTGAGCCCCGACGCCTGCGCCAGCGTCTTCGACCCCACCGGCGCACCGTTGGCGAGATAGCTGTCCACCACCAGCCGGAACACGTCGCGCGCCCGGTCGGTCAGGTCTCGGATCGGCGGGGCGGCGGCCATGGGTGGGGTGTAGGCGGTGTGGGGGGCAGGCTCAACGGTGCCCGATGAGGTCGGCGATCGGGAGGAGCGAAGGAGCTGATAGGAGCGCGTCCGCTGTCTTACGATGGAGACGGATGCTGCACGCACGATTAAACCGCAGCGTCGCGGGACGTTCGTCAGCGGTCATCCACGTCACGCTAACGGTGTCATATTTTCTTGCATCGGTGCTGCAGAGTTGACTGAATGTTAAGTCGGTCGATGCGCCTGCGCGAGATGGTCGAATGCGGTGACTGAACGTCGCGACCTGCTGCGCCGTCGCTTGAAACCGATAGTCGCCAGTGACAGCGGTGTTGCGTTCACCACTGAATACACCCTGTCCATCTGGCCCAAGCGTGATGGAGTAGGATGGGCAGGAAACGCAGTTCGGCGCACCTTGTCGCGGGACTGTCAGGATTTCCGTGTGTGGGCGGGCGGTTGAACATTACGCCGCCA
>NZ_CAXSHM010000054.1:0-13128 GCF_964237335.1 uncultured Sphingomonas sp. | reverse complement strand
GCGGCAATCCACTTATCCAAGCCGCGAGCCTGTGCAGACAAACCGAGCCACCTCTAACCAAGCACTAGTAGGCTGCCCATCCCAATCAAACTGAGCTACTAGGCCCGCTAAGCTGGCTACGATCGCTTCGTTGCGCGGGTTTTCACGACGGAAGCCTTTGTGTAGGTCGAACATAGTTCTTCGCCCATGCCTATAGGCCGCCCTCTGCGCGCCTGTCTCGGACAGGTCGGTTCCATAGTTCGTCGAGAGTAATACTCTTTGGCTGTCAGGCGCGAGCCGGCGCTTGACCGGTCGGCGGCGTCGAACATAGTCGTTGGCCGTCGAACATAGTTCTTCTTCGCTTGGGCGTCAGGCGGCGTCGAGCGTGAGCAGCGGCTTCCCCGTGATCTGGTCTAGGGCGGCCCAGAAGCGCGGGATGCGGTCGGCGTGTCCCGGCTGTTGCGATCTCATCGACGTCACGAACCAACCGTCGGGTCCGTCGTCGAATGCGGCAAGGCTAGGCAACGCCGGTTGGATGTCGGCCACGGCGGCCTGGATGGCAGGTGCGACCTTTGACCAATTGAGCGTGCTGCGTCGGCCATAGCCGAGATCGCGAAACATTTGGGCGTAGCCCTTGCCGCTGCTCCGGGTCATGCCTTCGGGGTAGCCGCCGTGGAGCAGGGTTCGCGCGTCGCGCGCGAGTTCCAGCAGCGCGTCCCGGTTCACCTTGGCCCCGATCGGTATCAGGGACGGTCCGCACGGTCCGGAGAGCGCGAGGCTCGCTGGATGGAGGTTCGTGTCCCTGGGCCGGGCGCCACCTCGCTCTGGCGGAGACCGCACTCGTCCTCGGGGCATACCGCGACGATCGCGAGCTGGTGGACCCGCTTTCAGTGCAGGTCCTGGTTGTCCTTTGTCATCTGGTGGATGCAGTCCGGGCAGAACCGTAGCCGCGTCGGACTGGGCAGCGGCTTCTGGACGCCGCACACCGGCCTGCCCCGCTTGCGCCCGTCGGCCAGCGCCTGCGAGAAGGCGCGCTCCTTCGCCTCTTGGGGGAGGAACGCGCACTGGTAGGGCAGCAGGGTGTGGCGTCGGGCCAAGTCGTCGCCGGTGAGATCGAGATGCGCGGGGAGTCTCGCCGCCAGCGCGGCGAGGCCGGTGGGCAGCCGTGACGCGGCTTGGCTCGCCTCGCTCGCGAACAGGTCGAGATTGGCCGACGCCGCACGGGGGTAGCCGGTCATAAAGTCATACCTGGCCACGAGGCGATATAGTAGCTCGTCCTCATACAGGGTCGGCAGGCTGGGCACCCGAGCGGGCGCTGGCGCTAGCGAATCGATCGTCATCTTGGTCGATGTTGACGGCAACCGCTTTACGGTCGGCTAAGGAGAGGGTGCTGATCGTTCGCGACGACGGAGTTTTTGAGGAAGTAAAAAAAGACGTCCGCCGAACAACAAAACCTGAGGCGAGCGGCAGGGCGCGCCGGGAAGTTCTCCGGCTCGCTGGATCCATGCCTCCACGCGGCTAGAGCGGCAGCCCGAGTCGCCCCGACCCACACCGTCGCGGAGTAGAGCGCGATGGTAAGCAGTCAGCTGAGCGCCAGTGCCGTCCAGAACCCGACCCCGTGCCGGAGCATGGCCGGGATCGCGAGAAACATCGGTCGCGACGGGAGCACATACTGTAGGCGTTCAAAGAAGATTTCCACCGGACAATGGAAACCTCCTGCGTGCGACATGGCCGTCTGGAAAGTTTTCCGGCGGAAGGGTTCAGCGCGGCATGGTCGTAATGCGCGCCAGCAGCTCGTTTCCGCGCAGGCCGGTGATGTCCACCAGTCCGATGCCGCGGCGGATGAGGATGGCGTTCGCGGCCATCTAGTCCTGTTGGGTCAGGTGCTCCCGCCTGATCCGCTCCACGAGGGCGATCGTGCCCTCCTCGCGAGTCATGTCGTGGAACGGCTCACCGCTGTTCAGCGCGGCGCCGACCAGTTCCTCGATAGTGCCCAGCCCGCAGCGCTCCATCACCTCGCGGTAGTTGACCCCGCCTCGGCCCCAGGCGTGAAGGCTATCCCACAGGCCGGCGAAGTCGCTGAGGTCGTCGAGGTTGCGTTCACGCCGGAGCGTCCAGGCGGCGCGGCGCTGCTCGGGCGTCGCCTCCGCGTCGTCTAGCACGGCCCTAGTCGTCTCATCGGCCGCACCGCGCTCGTCGATCTCCCCGGTCGCGATGAGCATCGTGATGCGCGCCGCCGCGACGGGGCCAGCGGGGCGGAGCTCGCCGGAGGGTCCTACCCCGAACGGGCTGTGATCGGGCTCGGGATCGCCACTGTGCGCGTCGCGATGCCGCTCCTCGTGCATCGCGTGCTTCTTGTCCGTCTCGAATGTCGAACGCCCGAGCACGTGGTCATAGTAGATCCACCCGCCCGTTCGCGGCGGAGGTGACGGAGGCGCGCGTAGAAGACGTCGTCGAGCTCAGCGTCCGCCCAGGGGCCGAGCATCCGAGGCCACGGCAGGCGTCCGCCCCGGTCGACCCAGTCCCTGAGCTTGTCTTCGTAGCCATCCGGCCAAGAGCTGGAGTCGACCACCTCACTGATCGTGCCGAGCATCTCGGCCAGTCAAGGCGGGGATTGCGCTCGCGCAGCGCCTCGTATCCGACCTTCCAGTCGGACCAGCCGCGCAGGACGTCGGTCGGCACGCCCTTCCAATGCCGCATCTGCACAACGCCCGAGAAGGCGCTGTTCGTGCTCATCTTGAAGATTTCGGGACTGGGCAGGTGCTCGTTCGTCCTGATCGCCAAGTCGACGAACCGCTCGATGGTCGGTTGGTCCTCAGCGCAGATCAGGTTGGACGCTTCCCGCAGGGTGTAATCGCGTTGAGTTGCGGCCATGACGGGGACCTTCCTTCAGGGTTCGACGTAGTTCTTGCCGAGCTGGCTGGCGATCCTGGCGGCTAGTTCGGGGGTGAGCGGGCGACCGGTCATTGCGGTAGTCGCGATCGCATCGCGAGCCCGGTCGAACAGCGCGACGCAGTGGCCGCCGTCGAAGCGCGAGCTGTAGAAGATGCCGTCGACGGTCGGATGCGCCTCGTGGATCTCGCGGCTTAGCCGCTGCGGCACGCGGTGTCGGCTGCTCGTCACCTGGGCGAGCGTCAGGCGGTGTGCCGACAGCCGGGCGTTCAACGGGTAGAGTTGGACGGGTCGGGTGGTCGCGATCTCGCTTTCGCCGCGCGCCAGCACCTCAGTCGATAGCACGTTGGCTGCGGTCGGCACGCGCACCAGCGTCTCGGCGAAGGCCGTGTCCAGCCGGAAGGCGAGGTAGAGCACCTTGAAGACGCCTTCCGGGTCGTCGAAGCGCTGCTCGGGCCTGGCGCTGGGCGGCCCGAAGAAGATCGGTCCGTGGATCAGCCGGTGGATGCGGTGCAGGACCGTGCCCGCGCCGAGGACGTGCGGCTTGAGCGGGGGCATGGGTGGATCAAGCTGCCCAACCGCGCGCGAGCCCGGCGAGCTCGTCCAGCGTCTCGGCATCCACGCCGGCCGCGAGCAGGTCGAGGATCGAGGCGGGCTCGTCCGAGAAGCCCTCAAGCGGCGCGACCAGCAGCTGGAGCTGGCCCCACGAGTTCATGTCGCCGAAGGCGGCGAGGATGGGCTTGAGGCCGGGCACGGCGCGACCGTCCCTAAACTGGGCGGCGGGAAAGCGGATGTCGGTGCCGTAGGGAACGCTGAGAATCTGTCCGCGCTGGCGCTGCTTGTCGACGGCGGCGGAGCCAACGCCGAGCAGGTCGGCGACGTCGGAACGCGCGAGCATGCCGCCGGCCTTGGCGGTCAGCTCGGCGCGGAAGTGGACGGTGCGGGCCTTGGCCGCGCGCTCCGCGACGAGGCGCTCGGGCGGTACGGGTGCCAGATCCCGCGGCGCGACGGCGAGCGCCTGGGCGGGGTCTCCAGCCGCGCCGATGATTGCCTCCAGCGTCTCGTCGCTGGCGCTTTCGACCGCGCGCGCGACCGCGGCGTGCAGTGCCGCTAGCGCACGGCCCCTCAGTCCCCCGTCCTGGGGGGCGCTGCGGGCGCGTCGAACGGGTGCGGCGAGAGCTGCGGCCATAGTTGGTCCTTTCTGTCCGCAATATGGCGTCCAGCGACGGATTGGACAAGTAGCACAATTTCGCGGCGGCGGCGGGGTGCCTGGCCGTCCTCGGCTTAGACTGGATAGCGAAGCTGGCGGGGCATGTCCGCCTCGGCTCAGCTTGCCAGGTCCACAAGCGTCTCATCGAGGTCGATGGTCGTGGCGCTTAGCGCCTCCATGACCTGCAGCAGGAACACCGCGGTGAACCGGCCGCGTGTCAGCTTGGTCCGTAGCGTGTAGATCGTCTCCCGGACGCCTATGCCGATCTTGAACCGCTGCATCAGCACATCGAGCGCCTGCTCTGCCAGGAGACGAGCAAGTCGATGCGCGACCTGCGCTATCTGCGCGACTTGAAGCAGCGCATCGCCAATGCCGAGCAGGACGCGAAGGACGCGCCCTGGCTGAAGCTGAAGGCGAGCCTCGTCCAGCGCGGCCATGCGGCGGAGGTCGTCGAGCGGGTGGTGGCCGAGGCCGAGGTCCGGGTCGGCGTGGACGACATGATGGCGATGGTCGAGACGGTGAACGACCTGCTCGCTGCCGAGCCCGCCCCGAAGCCCGAGAAGGTCCGCAAGCCGCAGAAGCCGAAGAGGGATCTGCCGCCGGACAGCATGCACGCCGTGGCCGCCTCGGCAGGTGGCTCGGCCGAGGACGTGCTTGCGGCGCTGCGCCCGACGAGATCGTGGCGTCGTGACCGTCGGCTGCTTCCCGGTGCCGATCGAGGGCGAGCTTCTCTACGGGGTGCTCGCCCGCCATCGCTTCCTGTCCGGCGCCAAGACGGCGGCGAGCCACATGGTGGACCTGTTCGGCCGCAAGTCCGCGGTGGCGTCGTTCGACCTGTCGTGCCGGCTGCGCAAGAGCAGGATCGTCCAGATGTGCTGAGCGCGCGCGAGGCATGGTTCGACGGCCAGCTTGACCTCGATCCCGAAGCATTGATTTTCGTGGACGAGACCGGCGCCAGCACCAAGCCTGTCCTGAGCGAAGTCGAAGGGATGGCGCGCCGATACGGACGCGCTCCTCGCGGCGAGCGGCTTCGCATGGCCGTGCCCCACGGTCACTGGATGACGACCACCCCTTCGACTTCGCTCAGGACAGGCTTCGTTGGCGGACTGCGGCTTTCGGGAATGACCGCGCCGCTCGTGATCGATGGGCCGATGACCGGAAACGTGGTTCGAGGCCTGGGTCGCCCGAGCTCTCGCCCCGACGCTCAGGCCTGGCGACGTCGTGATCCTCGACAACCTACCTGCTCACAAGAGCGCCGCCGCGCGCGGAGCGATCGAGGCGAAGGGCGCACGGCTGCTCTTCCTCCCGCCCTACTCGCCCGACTTCAACCCGATCGAGAACGCCTTTGCCAAGCTCAAGGCGCTTCTGCGCAAGGCCGCCGCACGCACCGTCGATGACCTCTCCCGCGCGATCGGCGCCGCCATCGATACCTTCACACCAGCAGAGTGCGCCAACTACTTCGCCGCCGCCGGCTACGATGCATACTGAACGGAATCTGCTCTAGGCGGTACCCTCCATTACGGTCCGATGATTGATCACGAAATCCCGCGCGATTTCCCGCGCGGTTATCTTGGCCGACATCATCACCGATGGCGTGCCGCCGCCCGGCTGCGTGCCCTGCCCGACCAGATACAGATTGGACACGTCCTCGCTGCGATTGTGCGGGCGGAAGAACGCGGTCTGCGTCAGCCGCGGCTCCACTCCGAAGCCGTTGCCGACATGCGAGCCCAGCACCTGCTCGAAATAATCAGGCGTGACGAAGCTGCGATACACCAGCCGCTCGCTGAGCCCCGGGATATAGCCGCGCTCATCGAGGAAGCGCAGCACCTTGTCGACGAAACCCTCGCCGACCGCGTCCCAGTCGATCCCGCTCTGATTGTTGGGCACCGGGATCAGCGTGTAGGCGGCGTGATGGCCAGGCGGGGCCATGCTCGGATCGGTGATCGTCGGGAGGTGAAGATACTGGGAGAAATCTGCGCCCAGGATCTTGCGGTCGAAGATTTCGGTCAACAGCTCCTCGTAGCGCGGGCCTAGGATGATGTTGTGGTGGCGTAGATCGGGATCGCCGTCGCGCATCGCGAAGCCGAAGTAGATCACCAGCAGCGACATGCTCTGCTTACGAAACTTCACGAGTGAATCGCGATTGATGCGTCGGTGCGACTTGTCGACCAGCCGCAGATAGGTCGTCGCGTAATCGGCGTTCGAGACGACGAGGTCCGCCGCCAGCGTCTCTCCGGACGCCAGCGTCACTCCCGTCGCCACACGGCGCCGCCCGTGTCGCTCGACGTCGATGCTTTTCACTTCCGCGTTGAGTTGGACCGATCCGCCCAGCTCCTCAAACTTGCGGACCAGTGCCCGCACCAGCGCGCCGGTGCCGCCCATCGCGTAATGGACGCCCCAGGTCTTCTCGACAAAATGGATCATCGCGTAGATCGCCGGCACCTTTAGCGGGTTGCCGCCGATCAGCAGCGGCTCGAAGCTGAACACCTGCCGCATCTTGTCGCTCTTGAAATACTGGCTGACGAGCGAGAACAGTGGCTGAATCGCGCCGAGCTTGAGCAGGTCGGGCAGCACCCGCAGCATTGATCCGACATTGCCGAAGAAGGTGTAGCCCAGCTCGAGGAAGCCGCGCTGGAAGATCGCGCGCGCCGCCTCGTGGAACCGCTCGTAGCCATCGAGATCCTCAGGCGCGAGCCGGGCGATCTGCGCGCGCACATTGACCGGATCGGCATCGTAGTCGAAGAAGGTGCCGTCGTCGAAATAGATCCGGTAGAAGGGCAGCACCGGCACGATGTCCAGATAGCGGCTGGTGTGCGGGCCGCCGCTGATACCCGATCGAATCGCGCGCCCCTCGCCCAGCAGTTCGGGCGGAAAGTCGGGCTCCGACAGCATCGGCTTGTTGCGTTCTAGCGCGAACAACTCTTCGATGAAATGCGGCACCGTCAGAACCGTCGGCCCCATGTCGAACGTGAACCCCTCCGCGTGGCGGACATAAGCCCGCCCACCGACACCGCCGAGCTGCTCGACGATACGCGTGTCGAACCCCAAGCTTTGCAGACGGATCGCACACGCGATTCCGCCGATGCCAGAGCCGATGACGATAGCCGAACGACGGGTCATTTGATTTGTAGTCCTTGATGCGCGGGAATAGCATGGGCAGCCACCGGTCGGTTCACCCGCGCATTTAACCAGCGTGACAGCAGCAGGTGCGGCACAGCCACCGAGGCAAGCAACTGGAACGCGCGAGCCGCTATCGTGGCGCCGATTGCTTTGGGGGAGAGCATCTCTAGTCCCCACCAGCCGACAATCGCCGCGCCCGATAGCAGCGCGCCCGTCGCGAACCAGCGTGCGCGCGTCATGTCACCTAGCGCGGAGCGGGCCTCGGCGATATGACGGGGCGAGTGCAGGAAGACGAAGAACAGCGCAAAGCCAGCCACGGGCGGCAGGATCAGCAACAGGATAAGGCACAACGCCGTCGCGCCGGCCCAAGCATGGCTCTTCTCTCGCCACGCGACGGCAATGCCAACGGCGGTCACCAGCACCGCGACCGGAGCGGCGGCGGCGACGATCCGGGCGATCGTAGCCGCACGCCCGTCGCTCATTGCGACGAACAGCGCTGTGACGGCAGCCGGATGCCCGATCGTCGGTGCGGCGATCACTGCGGCCCCGGCGGCGACGCGCAGGAACGGCTCGTCGAGCATCGCCCAGTCCTCGCCGAAATGCACTGTCGCCACTGCTAGGAACAGGACGAGTGCGAGCAGCGGTGCCGTGAACCACATCGCCGCCATAGCGATCGCGACCGCGACATAGCCGCCGACCGCCAGCGCGAGTGCAGAGCGGTCGAGCGCCAACGCGCGCCGGAGCAGTGCGATGTCATAGGCACCATGGGGCAGCCCACCGCCGATGAACACGACGGTCGCCGCAATCACTGTCAAAGAGCCCGCCAAAGGTACGCGAAGCACTGCCGCTCCGATAAGCGCGACTGCAGCGATCCAGAACGCCGGATAGACGACATCGCCGCGCGCTTCTGAGTCACGGCAAAGCGCGTAATCGATCAATTTTGTCATCACCTCGGGTGGATTAAGCAGATTGAGCCGTCAGCCAACCCGTTTCGGCCTCCGACTTGCGAAGTGAGATAAGGAAGATGAGGATGCCGAGTCCGGCCTTGGCAACGATGTCAGCGATTGTGTAGCCGATCTGGATCGTCGTGGTCACCGTACCACCGGTCAGTCCGACATAGGGCACCATATAGACGATTGGATAGAACCCCCACGAAGCGAAGGTCAGCAGCCGCGCCCCGCGTACCAGCGGCTGAACGTCGGCCGGCTGCTTCTTGATCGAATCGCCCAGCCCGCGGAAAAGCTCCCAGACGATAAAGACGAAGGGAATCGACGACAGCGTGCCCCACAATGCGCGAGTCGGAATGTCGCCCGCGATCTCGCCCGGATAGCCGAGGATGATCATCAGCGCCGCCGCAGACCCGAGGCGGATCGCCTTGGACGTCGTCTCCTCGCGCGACAACCGCATGACGAGGATCAGCTCGACCAGCAGCAGCGGCACCGTCAGCAGCCAGTCAACGTACCGGTAAGCGTCGTTAAACGCGAACCCTGACGCTGTCACGATGCCGTCCTTGAGCGTGTAGGCTTCGTTCCAGCTCTCGAAGATCCTGAAATAATGATAGCCCGCAATGCCGGTGACCAATCCAGAGATGGTCAGCGCGGTTCGGTACGCCGGCGCGACCTGCGAGCGGCTGAGCCAGAGGAACGCAGTCGCCGCGCCCATGGTCGCCAATGTGAAGGAGAACGCGTTGTAAACCAGCGAGAACTGGAAGGGGGTGACGATCTCCATCGATGTCTCCGTCGCGGTCGACCGCGGCGCGATTACCCGGTCGAGCAGGTGGCGGAAGTCGCTCGATCGTCGGTACGATCGACGGCCCCCGGTTAGGCGTCACAGCGGCACCTCGCTGGGCGGGAGCCAGACCGGACGCCTGAGGCGAGACTAAGAACGGCCATGCCGCTGTAGCGCTACAGAGTGATAAGCCCTACGAAGAGCAAGCCCGATACGGACCTTGTACCGTATGCCGTTCTAAAATCCGGCTTCGACCGCGAGGCGGATCAGGTCGGCGGTGGTGCTCAGGCCCAACCGGTCCATCATGATCGCGCGATGCATCTTTATTGTCTTCTCCGCCAGGTCGAGTTCGGCGGCGATCTGCTTGTTGAGCAGTCCCTTTGCCACGAGCCTAAGCACCTGTCCCTGCCGCGGCGAGAGCGCCTTCACCGCCTCGGCTGCATGAATGCGCCGCATGCCAATGGACACAGAGGCATCGGCGTCAATCTCGAGCTGCGATCCCAGGAAGTACAACAGCGCATCCTGCTCGTCGTAGATTGGCGCCACGAGGACGGCATTGCGGAATGGCTGCCCGCTGCGCTTGTAGTTCAGGATCTCAACCAGGACGGGACAATGCTCGCGCACACCGCGCCGGATCTCCTCGGTCAGCCACGGCTCCGTCGCGGGACCTGACAGAAATCGACAATTGCGCCCGATCACTTCGTCGGCCGGGTAACCGGTCAGTTCGCAAAAGGCGGCGTTGCAGGCGACGATCGGGTTATCCGACAACCGCGGATCGCTGATCACCGATGGGATCGGACTGTCGGTGACGAGACGAAGATGGGGGTTTCCTCGCGGAGGGAGATCGACTGTCCGTGCCATCGCAACCCTGCGCCTCCAACCTCAGTCCATTACCCCCGAACCAGCGCGCTGGCACTCCATTTATGCCGGACGCGGAGGCCACCAGTTTTCCGAGATCAGAGGCGACGCGGGCGCTCGTGGCGGCGGCCGGGCGCAATAAGCTGAAGAACAACAAAAGACCCACTTCTGGACGTTCAGCGCCGCTCAGTCGTATTCGCGAACCGGACACCCGTTCAGCGTGAGCGCCTGGTCCTGCAGGCCTGCTTAGTAGCCGCCTTTGCGTAGCCGTTTCGCGAGCCGACCATCGAACGCGACGAGACCGAGCCCGATCAGCGCCATGCCGGCGAGCGTGCGTGCGCTCACCGCCTCGCCGAGGAACGCGACCCCTAGACCGATTGCGCTGACCGGCAGCAGGAACGTGACGAACAGCAGGTTGGTGGCGCCTGCGGTGGCGAGGATGCGGAAGTAGAGGACATAGGCGAATGCCGTGCTGAACAGCGCGATGCCAGCGAACGCCAGCCACACGGTCGCGTCCGGCATGGGGAGGGTCCAGGGCGCATCGAACGCCGCCGATAGAGGAATCAGCACCAGCGTGCTGCCGGTCACTTGGCCGGTCGCGACCTTGAGCGGCGGCAAACCACGAAACCGACGTCCGTAGAGGCTGGCGAACGCGTAGGTGAGCGCCGCACCCAGACACGCCGCCTCGCCAAGCAGGTCGCCGCTGCCGGCGTGGCGCAGCGCGTCCGGGCCGACCAGCACGGCGACGCCCGCGAGGCCGAACGCCACGCCCGCCGCCTTGCCCCAGCTCAGCCGCTCGTCGGCGGTGAACAGGTGGGCGACGACCACGCCGAACAGCGGCGTGGTTGCATTGAGGATGGAGGCAAGACCGCTGGAAATGCGCGTCTCGCCGAACGCAAACAGCGTGAATGGCACGACGTTGTTGAGCAAACCCAGGATGATGAACCTGCCCCAGAGCGCGAGGTCGCGCGGCACGGGATCGCGGCGGATGATCAGCAGGAGGTTTAGCATCACCGCGGCCAGTCCGACGCGGCCGAGCACCACCGTGAACGGTGGCACCTGCGCAACGAGCACCTTGTAGAAGAAGAACGATCCGCCCCAGAGCACGGACAGGACCAGCATCAACGTCCATTCGGTGGCGCCCATCGTCGGCGCGGCCCTGTTATCGTCCATGCCGTCGCTCCTACCGTATCCTTCCTTTAGCCGCCGGGCCTCGCCGCTGCTTCCCGGATCTTGCGCCCGAACATGTGCGATCAACCCTTTTGTCGATCCCGCTGGTCCGAGGAACTTACGCGTCGTGCTGACCGGCTAAGGGCGTGAAGCAGTTCTATTGATCCCCCTCCCCGTCCCAGCCGCTGCCCGAAGGGGAGCCGGTCTTCTCAGTCAGAGCCCGGCCCGGTTCTGCCCGCACCAGCCAGGCAGGCTGGCCGCAGCGTCGCCCTTTGCGAGTGCCAACGCCGCCGCGAGCGCCTTGGCGGGGTCGTCGTCGACCAGCTCGCGGTCGACACGGTGACGCAGGAAGTCAGCCCAGAGGAACTCCGCGAACGGCTTGCCGCTCTTCGCGACCCCGCCCACGCGGATGAGGTCGCCGACCAGGCTGCGGTAGGGATCGTCGGCAAGGTCGGACAGGTGCTTGGGGATCGCCTCCAGCTCGCAGCGGCGCCCCTTGGCGTCGTAGGCGTGACACCAGGCGCTGTTGTCGAGGAACGTCCAAAACTCGCGGCGGGCCAGGCTGGACAGATCGGTCAGGATGTAGACCGCGACGCCGCCGGCCTTCTCCTCCAGCAGCGCCCGCGCGAAATGATGGTGGTCGACGATGTAGGTCCGATCCTTGGGACCGATCACCGCCGGCAGCACATGGCGGCGGAGCAGGCGGGAGCGCCCGGCCTCGTCCGCCTCGCGCCAGTGCCGCCGCTTCTGCTCGACCTCTCGCAGCCCGACGGTCATCTGGGTCGGTCGCAGTTCCTCGACGGGGATCCCGATCGGCACCGAATTTGCCATGAGCTTGTCCTCCTCTTGGCCGCGCTCCCACGGCATGCTGGCCCATGACGATCATCTATCGGGCCTCACCGCGCCCGAGTACAACATCGCCGTCGCCAGGAGCAGTTCGTGGTTCGCAGTTCAATCGGCCGCTCCCCCGGCGATCACCTTACCCGCCCCGAGCGGACTGGGACGGATCGGCGTCGATACCGGCGGACCCAAGCTCACGATGTTCACCTACCGTCTTTCCGGTTGCACGATCCGAGGCACGCTGGTCGTGTTTCATGGCTGGAACCGTAACGCCGACGGATACCGCGACGACGCCAAGCCGCTCGCTGACCGGTTCTGCCTGTTCGTCGCCGCACCGTTTTCGACGAGCGCCGGTTCCCGACCTGGCGCTACCAGCGCGGCGGCGTCGTGGACCATGGCGTGTTTCAACCGGAACGGACCTGGACGGTCGGGCTGGTCGCGCGGATGGTCAACGCAATTCAGGATCAGGCGGGTACGATGGGCTACCTTATTATCTGGCGGGGCACTCGGCTGGCGCACAGTTCCTCAGCCGGGTGGCGGCCTACACGCAGAGCGGGGCCGTGCGCATCCTGATCGCCAACCCGTCAACCTATGTCCTAACGAGCACGACCGAAGACGCGCCTTACGGGTTCGGTAGGTTGAAGAACGGCGACGTGCTGCTGCGCGAGTACCTTGCCCGGCCCATCACGCTGCTGCTGGGCGAGGAGGACACCGGGTCGAAGAACCTCGCCGAGAACGAGGCCGCCATGCAGCAGGGCGGAACGCGGCTGGAGCGGGGCCGGCAGACGTTCGACGCCGCTCAAGCTGCTGCCCGGGACCATGGCTGGGCATTCGGCTGGCTGTTGGTCGAGGTGCCTGAACGCGAGTTTCTGACCGTCTGACCTCCATGTCGGAAGTCAGACAAGAGCGCATACAGGAACGAGCCGGACAAATTCGCAAGCACCAGCAGCCTCCGCAGCATCGCTTACCTCGTGGTTTGACAATGGCCAAAGGTGCGTCACGATCGTCGCAGTGCCGGTGCCAGGTTCCAGCCTCGTCAACACGAGCTTAACCGTAATCGGCTAAACCATGACGCATGGGCGGGGAAGAGAACGTAATGTTTGGCGACAAACAGATCGGAGACATCGACCTTCCCGAGAAACTTCGTCTTTTTGGTTTCACCGACGCAGATGCCCTGTTGGGTCACCACATCTGGTCGATTATGGAGCCACATGTAGAGCATGTCGCCGAAACGGAGACCGACGGCTGGTATAGGCTGCTGCCGAACGCTCCTTACACGTAACTGCTCACGGGGTTGGCGGGAGAGGGTTGCGGTGGGCGCGAGTATCTGA
>NZ_CAXSHM010000053.1:0-13450 GCF_964237335.1 uncultured Sphingomonas sp. | reverse complement strand
AGGGGGAGGGGGACCAGCGAAGCTGGTGGAGGGGGAGGCACCCCGACCGTCAGCCGTTCCTCCCCCTCCGTCGCCTTCGGCGCCACCTCCCCCTGGCGGGGGAGGATGAGAAAGGCTCCTGGCGAGGGAGGATGAAGCGGACGTCGGGGTGGGTGACGGAGGCGCCCGGCTGCTGTACCGGCAGCCCATGTCCCTGCCCCTCGTCGCGATCGTCGGACGGCCCAATGTGGGCAAGTCGACGCTGTTCAACCGCCTGGTCGGCAAGAAGCTCGCGCTGGTCGACGATCGGCCGGGCGTGACGCGCGACCGGCGGGAGGGGGACGCGAGCCTCGTCGGGCTCGACTTCCGCGTGATCGACACCGCCGGCTACGAGGACCAGGACGCCGCCTCGCTGCTCGGCCGGATGCGCCACCAGACCGAGACGGCCGTCGCCCAGGCGGACGTCGCGCTGTTCATGATCGACTCGCGTGCCGGGATCGTGCCGCTGGACGAGGAGATCGCCCGCTGGCTGCGCGCGTCGACCACGCCGGTGATCCTGATCGCCAACAAGGCGGAGGGTCGCGCGGGCGAGCAGGGCATCCTCGAGGCACTGGCGCTCGGCTTCGGCGATCCCGTGGCGCTGTCGGCGGAACACGGTGAGGGCGTCGCCGACCTGTTCGAGGCGCTCCTGCCGCTGCTCGACGGGCTGGAGGGACGCGAGGCCGACGTCGACGATCCGCTCGACCCGACGCTGAAGCTCGCGATCGTCGGCCGCCCCAATGCAGGCAAGTCGACGCTGGTCAACCGCATGCTCGGCGAGGATCGGATGATAACGGGCCCGGAAGCCGGGATCACGCGCGATTCGATCGCGATCGACTGGGACTGGCGCGATCCCGCCACCGGTGACACGCGGCCTGTCCGGCTGATCGACACCGCCGGCATGCGCAAGCGCGCCAAGGTGCAGGACAAGCTGGAGAAACTGTCGGTCGCCGACGCGCTGCACGCGGTCGACTTTGCTGAGGTCGTCGTGCTGCTGCTCGACGCGACGCTGGGGCTGGAGGCGCAGGACCTGCGCATCGCCGACCGCGTGCTGGAGGAAGGCCGCGCGCTGGTGATCGCACTCAACAAATGGGACGTCGCCGAAAACGCCTCGTCCTTGTTCAACGGCGTGAAGAAGGCGCTGGACGAGGGGCTGGCGCAGGTGAAGGGGGTGCCGCTGCTGACCGTCTCGGGCGCGACGGGCAAGGGCATCGACCAGCTGATCGCCGCGGCGTTCGAAGTGCGCGACGCCTGGTCCAAGCGCGTCGGCACCGGCGAACTCAACCGCTGGTTCGAGCGCGCGATCGAGGCCAATCCGCCGCCCGCCCCAGGCGGCAAGCGGATCAAGCTGCGGTACGTCACCCAGGCCAAGACGCGGCCGCCGGGCTTCGTGGTGTTCGGCAACCGCGTCGACGAGCTGCCGACCAGCTATCAGCGATACCTGATCAACGGCATCCGGCGCGACCTGGGATTCGGCGCGGTGCCGGTGCGCCTGACGCTGCGATCGCCCAAGAACCCGTTCGACCAGGGCCGCTGACGGCCGCCGGACGGCGTCCTCCCCATTATGGCCTGATTTGCAACGCCCTGTTTACGAACGCGGCGGTAAGGCGGGATCAGGCCTGTCACGGGCATTGGCGCCGCAACCGGGAGAACAAGAGTGGCGTTCGAAGGAAGCACGTTGGTCGACTGGACGGTCTTTGGCCGTGCGCGATCCGAGCTGGGCGCGGGGTTCGGGCGGATCCTGGGCTATTTCCGCGAGGATGGCGTCAAGTCGGTCGCCGCGATCGAGGCAGCGGTGCGTGCGGGCAACGCGGTGGCGATGGTGATCCCGGCGCACACGCTGAAGGGCGAGGCGCGCCAGTTCGGCGCCGAGCCGCTCGCCGACCTCGCCGAGACGATCGAGATGTTCGCGCGCGACTGCGTCGAGCGGCAGGACACGCCCGAGCTGGCGGTGGAGCATGTCGTGAAGCTGCGCCCGCTGTTCCAGGAAACGCTGGCGCTGCTGGAGCGCGAGGCCAACCCGCTGGTGGAGCGCCGGGTGGTGGGAGGCTTCGGGCGGAAGGCGGTCTGACCCATCTATCCTCCCCCGCTAGGGGGAGGTGGCAGCCAAAGGCTGACGGAGGGGGAGGAAGGGCTGAGGTTTGGGGTGCCTCCCCCTCCACCAGCTTCGCTGGTCCCCCTCCCCCTGGCGGGGGAGGATGAGTCTCGAACATCTACCCCGCTCCACCCCGCATCGGCTCCAGCCGCCAGCGCGCGAGGCTGCGCCAGGCCCATTCCATCGGGCCGTAGCGGAACCGGGCGAGCCATGGCTGCGACCACAGCAGCATCGCGAGCCACACGGCGGCGACGACCGCCAGCAGCTCGACCCGCGTGAACCGCCCGAACAGGCCCAGCCCGTCGAACGCGCCGGCGCAGATCAGGCTGGTGCCGAGGTAGTTGGAGAACGCCATCCGCCCCGCCGCCGCGACGCGCGAGCCGATCGCGCCCGCCGGGCGCAGCAGCAGGACGATCAGCGCGATCCAGCCGGCGATCATCGGCGGGCGGAGCGGCGCGGACAGCGTCTCCGCCTCCCACGCCACCGCGCGCGGGTCGAACCGCTGCGCGATCACCCACCACGCGAGCGCCGCGCCGAGCGGCACGCCGATGCCGAAGCCGATCGCGACCGTGCGCGCATAGCCGCGGCGCGACCAGCCGCCGGTCAGCATCCCGCCCTTCAGCGCCGCCATGCCGAGCAGCATATAGGCCAGCGTCTCCAGCCCGACCGACCACAAGGTGCCCAGGACCAGCCGCGGCGCCTCCGCGACGCGATCGGCGACCAGTCCTGCGTAGCTCCCGCGGTGGAGCGCGATCTGGTGGGCGATCGTCGCCGGTGCGGGCACGCCGAACTGGTCGCGCACCAGCGGCCAGTCGTGCAGCGCTTCGGAGCTCGGATGGCCGCCCGCGATCTCGGCGGCGATCTGGTCGGCGGCGAGCGGCGTGTCGAGCGACAGCACGAGCTGCAGGACGATCAGCGCGATCGCGGCGGCGACCAGCGCGTGGGCTGGCCGACGCCGGAACGCGAACGCCACTGCGCCGACAGCTGCATAGTGGACGAGGATGTCGCCGTCCCAAACCAGCACCAGATGCGCGAGGCCGAAGACGAGCAGCCAGCCCATCCGCCGGTAATGCACCTGCGCGGCGCGCGTCCCCGCCCGATCGGTGACGAGCAGCAGCGACGCGCCGAACAGCCACGAGAACAGCCCGCGCATCTTGCCGTCGACCAGTACCAGCTCGGTGGCCCACACCGCGAGGTTCCACCCGTGCGCCCCGCCATAGGCGGCGGGGTTGAGGTAGGCGGCCTCGGGCATCGCGAACGACTGGACGTTCATCAGCAGGATCCCCATCACCGCGACCCCGCGGACGAGGTCGATCGTGGCGATGCGGGGGGTGTCGGGTTGCACGGTCAGGGAAGCGTCGCCCTCACCCTTCCGCGGCTGCGCCGCTCCCTCCCTCTCCCAACGGGAGAGGGAAGGGGCCCGCTCGCGAAGCGAGTGGGAAGGGTGAGGGCGACAGCTTGGTGGTGATCAGATTAACTCAGAAGTTTGTCGGGGACAGACGGCTAAGCTCGTCGTTTGCGAGCAAGTCGCCTGGACACTGTTCGGGGCTGCGAAGGTGCGCGACCCAGACCGAACTATCCGGAAGGATCAATCGGTGCGCCGTGCCAGAGTGGCGTTCGGGTCGCTCCCCCCGAGCGCGATCAGCTCGCGCGCGGCTTGGCGGTAGATCAGCGATTGCAAGGCCTGGCTGACCAGCGCGGACCGGTCTGGCGCATCCACCGCGGCCTCTGCCTTCGCGAGCAACGCGTCTTCGATCTCGACCTCGATCTTCATGTGGCCTTTATATCCCGGCCGCTGCCCTCACGCCAGTTCCACCTCGCCCTGCATCAGCGCGGGGAAGAACGCCTCGTGGGCGGAGCGCAGCGCGGCGACGGTGACGACGTGGTCGCTGTCCTCCAGCTCGACGATCAGCCGGTCGGCGATCGTGCGGCCGATGCGCGCGACGTTGACGACGGCGGCGTCCGCGGCCTGGAGGAAGGGGAGCAGGTGATGGTCCTCGACCGTCACGACGTAGAGGCCCTGGTCCTCGGCGAACAGCTCGGCCGGCGCCATCGTCGGACTGACCAGCGCGCCGATGTTGCCGGCCCCTGATCCCGCCGACGCCATCGCCATCTCCGCCACCGCGACGATCAGCCCGCCGTCGGACACGTCATGGACCGCGGTCAGCGCCCCCGCCGCGATCTGCGCGCGCACGAAGTCGCCGGCGCGGCGCTCGGCGGCGAGGTCGACGGGCGGCGGCGGGCCGGCGTCGGTCCCCGCGATCCCGTGCCGCTCGCGCAGCCACAGCGATTGGCCCATGTGGCCCCTGGGCGTGCCGATCAGCATGATGACGTCACCGGTCGCCTTGAACGCGATCGTCGCGGAGCGGCGCCAGTCCGCCAGCAGCCCGACCGCGCCGATCGCGGGCGTCGGCAGGATCGAGGAGCCGCCACCGGTAGCCTTGGACTCGTTGTAGAGCGACACGTTGCCCGACACGATCGGCAGCTCAAGCGCCGTACACGCCTCCGCCATGCCCTCGATGCAGCCCACCAGCTGCCCCATGATCTCGGGTCGTTGCGGGTTGCCGAAATTGAGGCAGTCGGTCGCGCCGAGCGGCGTCGCGCCGACCGCGCAGAGGTTGCGATAGGCTTCCGCGATCGCCTGCTTCCCGCCCTCGCGCGGGTCGGCGAAGCAATAGCGCGGCGTGACGTCGGTGGTGATCGCCAGCGCCTTCTGCGTGCCGTGGACGCGCACCACCGCCGCGTCGCCGCCCGGGCGCTGGACGGTGTCGGCGCCGACCATGTGGTCGTACTGCTCCCAGATCCAGCGGCGCGAGGCGAGGTCCGGGCAGCCGACGAGCGCCAGCAGGTCCGCCGCGACGTCGTCGCACACCGGGAGGGACGCCAGCGGGGCGGGGAGCACGGTCGCGACCCACGGCCGGTCGTATTTCGGCGCCTCGTCCGCCAGCGGGCCGAGCGGAATGTCGGCGACCGTCGCGCCGCGATGCGTCAGCACCATGCGGCCCGTATCGGTGACGCGGCCGATGACCGCGAAGTCCAGCTCCCATTTGCGGAAGATCGCCTCCGCCTCGCCCTCGCGGCCGGGTTTGAGCACCATCAGCATTCGCTCCTGCGACTCCGACAGCATCATCTCATAGGGCGTCATCCCCGTCTCGCGCTGCGGCACGTCGTCCATGACCAGCTCGATGCCGACGCCGCCCTTGCTCGCCATCTCGACCGACGAGGAGGTGAGGCCCGCCGCGCCCATGTCCTGGATCGCGACGATCACGTCGGTCGCCATCAGCTCCAGGCACGCCTCGATCAGCAATTTTTCGGTGAACGGGTCGCCGACCTGCACCGTCGGGCGCTTCTCGTCGCTATGCTCGTCGAAGTCGGCGGACGCCATGGTGGCGCCGTGGATGCCGTCGCGCCCGGTCTTGCTGCCGACGTAGACGATCGGGTTGCCGATGCCGCTGGCGGCCGAATAGAAGATGCGGTCGGTGTCCGCGATGCCGACCGTCATCGCGTTGACCAGGATGTTGCCGTCGTACGCGGCATGGAAGTTCACCTCGCCGCCCACGGTCGGCACGCCGACGCAATTGCCGTAGCTGCCGATGCCGCCGACGACGCCCGCGATCAGGTGCCGCATCCGGGGATGATCGGGCCGGCCGAAGCGCAGCGCGTTCATGTTGGCGATCGGCCGCGCGCCCATGGTGAACACGTCGCGCAGGATGCCGCCGACCCCGGTCGCCGCGCCCTGGTGCGGCTCGATATACGAGGGGTGGTTGTGCGACTCCATCTTGAAGATCGCGGCCTGGCCCCTCCCATCCGGACCTGGGCCGATGTCGACGACGCCGGCGTTCTCGCCCGGGCCGCAGATAACTTGCGGGCCGGTGGTGGGGAGCTTGGCGAGGTGCAGCCGGCTCGACTTGTAGCTGCAATGCTCGGACCACATGACCGAGAAGATGCCGAGCTCCAGCAGATTGGGCTCGCGGCCCATCGCATGGAGGACGCGATCGTATTCCTCAGGGGAAAGGCCGTGGTCGGCGACGATCTGGGGGGTGATCTGGGGCATGGGTGGCGTTTAGCCGCCGCGTTCGGGGATGCCTAGGGCTGCGCCGCTCGGCTCTCTTTATCCTCCCCCGCAAGGGGGAGGGGGACCAGCGAAGCTGGTGGAGGGGGCGGAGGGGCAGACGCTCGGGAGTCCTCCCCCTCCGTCCGGCTGCGCCGGCCACCTCCCCCTGGCGGGGGAGGATTAGCGTTGCACGACACGCTAGCTCGCCCCCGCCTCCACCCCGAAATCCACATCCCGGCGCTCGGGCCCGAACCAGGTCCAGCCCGCCAGCACCACCGCCGTCACGCCCGCCACCAGCGCCAGCGCATAGCCATAGTCGCCGCCGTGCGCGTGGGCGAGGCTCGCCTGGAACGGTGCGTTGCGGGACGCGATCAGGTTGCCGAGCTGATAGGCGACGCCGGGGAACAGCCCGCGCAGCCGCGGCGGGGACAGTTCGTTCAGATGCGCCGGCACCACGCCCCACGCGCCCTGCACCGCGACCTGGATCAGGAACGCGCCGAGCCCCAGCAGCAGCGGCGTCGCAGAGAACGCCCAGAGCGGGACGACGGGCAGCGCCAGCAGGCTCGCGATCGCGATCGCGCGCCGTCGCCCGATCCGCTCGGACCAGATGCCGAACGCCAGCCCGCCGACGATCGCGCCCAGGTTCATCACGATCGTCAACAGGCTGATGGTGTGCGTGCCGAAGCCGTGCTGCATCTTGAGGAAGGTCGGATACTGATCCTGCGTGCCGTGGCTGAAGAAGTTGAACGCGGTCATCATCACGACGAGGTACAGCGCGATCCGCCAGTTGGCGGCGATCTCGCGCAGCGGGTTGAGCCGGGGCTTGCCCGCGGCGGCGGCAAGCATGGTCGCCTGGACGGGGCTCTCCTCCACGCGGGCGCGGATGAGGAACACCACCAGCGCGGGCACGACGCCGATGAAGAACATGCCGCGCCAGCCGACATGATCGTAGAACAGCCCGAAGGCGATGCTCGCGAGGAAATAGCCGGACGGATAGCCGCTCTGGAGCAGCCCGGACACCAGCCCGCGCAGCCGCGGCGGCACCGTCTCCATGACGAGGCTGGCGCCCACGCCCCACTCGCCGCCCATCGCGAAGCCGAACAGCGCCCGGATGACGAGCAGCGACCAGAACGACCAGGCGAGCCCCGACACGACGGAAAAGGCCGAGAACAGCAGGATGACGATCATCAGCACCGGCCGCCGCCCGAACCGGTCCGCCGCCCAGCCGAACGCGAACGCCCCGAACGGCCGCGCGGCGAGGGTGGCGAACAGCAGTTCGGACACCGCCGCGTCGTCCACCCCGAACGCGGCGCCGATCGCGGGTTTGAGGAACACGAGCAGGAAGAAGTCGAACGCGTCGAGCGTCCAGCCAAGATAGCTCGCCAGGATCGCCGAGCGTTGCGGGGGGGTGAGCGAGCGGAGATCGGAGAGGAGCGACATGGGGGGAACATGCCAGCAGGCGGCGGCGGGGGCTAGACACGGATCGTTCGACTTTTCTCATCCGCCCCTGCCAGGGGGAGGATTGCTCAGTGCGTCGTTTCGTCGCTTGATCCTCCCCCGCCAGGGGGAGGGGAACCAGCGAAGCTGGTGGAGGGGGAGGACTGGCTGACGTTTGGGGCGCCTCCCCCTCCGTCCGGCTGCGCCGGCCACCTCCCCCTGGCGGGGGAGGATGATAGAATGCCCGTCGGGGCCACCTGATCCTAGCCCGCTAGGTGGAGGGATCAAATGGCGTCCTTCAAGCCCGCCGCAGCCACCGCCGCGCCTCGCCGATCAGCCTCGACCAGATCAGCTCCTCCGGCCCCGCATAGCCCATGCCGACATGGTCGGGCCGCACCGCCACCACGTCGGCGAGCGTGATGCCGCGGGTGCGCAGTGCCGCCCGCCCGATGCGGGCCCAGCGGCGTGCGGTCTCCCAGCGGATCAGCGTCACGTCGCGATCGTCGACCGGGCGGCGGTCGAGGAAGTCCTGCTGCAGCGTCACCAATATGGCGCCGAGCCGCGCCAGCGTCGCGCGGTCGGGCACCGGCACCTGGCCCATCACGTGGCGCACGACCAGCGTCGCGGCCGGCTCCGCCTCGTCGCCCAGCACCGGGGCATAGGCCTCCGCCATCACGCGCGTCGCACTCGCCTGCATCCTGTCGACCAGCCGCTGCGACATGCCGCCGGCGTGCTGGCGATAGACGACCAGCTCGTCGTCGAGCCGCGCGATCCGGCCGAGCCGCGCCAGCCGGTGATAGAGATCGAAATCCTCCGCGCAGACCAGCTCGGGCCGCGTGAACGGATCGAGGCGCCTCGCCGCCTCGCCGCGGATCATCACCGACGACCAGACGAGCGGGTTCTCGATCCGGAGCAGCCATTCGATTAGCGCAGGCGTCGTAATCGGCGCGTGGCGCAGCGGCGTGACGCGCCCGTCCGACAGCGCGGCGGCGGCGCTGCCGACCAGCGCCACGTCCCGGTGCCGGTCGAGATAGGCGACCTGCCGCGCGAACCGGTCGGGGCGGCACAGATCGTCATGGTCGAGCCCGGCGACATAGCGGCCGCGCGCGTGCGACAGCGCCATGTTGCGCGCGAGCACCGGGCCGCCGTTCTCCCGCGCCGCGATCACCCGCACGCGGGCGTCGGGCCAGCCGCGCAGCATCGCGAGCGTGCCGTCGGTGGAGCCATCGTCCACCACCACCGCCTCCCAGTCCGGCATCGTCTGCGCGGCGAGGCTGGCGAGCGTCTCCCCGATCAGCGCCGCGCCGTTATACGCGGCCATGACGACGCTGACGGTCGGGGTCGCAGGCGTGTCTGTCATCCGGCCGCCCGCGCGAGCGTCGTGGACGCGTCGGCTGCGCCGCCGTCGAGCAGCTGGTCGACGATCATCCGGCCGACGTCGTTCTGCCACAGCCACAGCCCGTTGGCCTGGCCCGTGAAGCTCGCCTCGCCGCCCAGCGTGCCCCAGGGCACGAAGCCGGCGGCGAGACCGATGCCATAGAGGCCGGGCAGCGGCGCGCCACCGGCATCGAGCACGCGGCAATGCCGGTCCACCATCGCGGCGCCGGCGTCGGCCGCGAGCGCGATCGGCCGCCCCGCGCCGTCCGCCACCGGCAGCGCGTGCGGGCGATAGCCGAGCGCGGCGATCACCAGGTCCGCCTCGCGCAGGATCGTCGCCGCAGCCGCGTCGGCGCCGGCCGCGATCCGGTGCAGCCGGACGCGCGGATCGGCGCGCCGGCCGCCGACCGCCAGCATCCGCAGCACGAGCTCGCGCGCCTCCAGCCGGAAGCCGCCGAGCCGATAGACGAAGCCCGACACCGGGCAGACGTCGTCCGGCCCCCAATCGGTGAACCCGTCCGCCAGCGCCGCCTCCGCCGACGGGTAGAAGGGCCTGAGCGGTCGGCGGTGGAGGAGGGTGATGCCCCCGCTGCCCAGCGGCAGTGCGGGCCGCCCGCGCAGCAGCAGCGCGATCGTGGTGAGCGCGCTCGTCGAGCCGCCGATCACCGCGATCCGCGGGTCGGGCCTGGCGGACAGCAGGTCCGCGACCCGCTCCAGCCCGCCGATCGCGAGCACCTGGTCGGACTGGAGCAGCCGGTCGCCGGCCAGCGCCATCAGCGGCTCGCCCGCGACGGTCTGCGCGGCGAGCCGGTCGAGCGGCTGGTGCCCGCCGGTCGCGATCACCACGCGGTGCGACAGTTGCTCGATCTCGCGCCCGTCCGCGCGGCGCAGGCGGGTGCGCCACAGGCCGTCGGCGGTCAGCTGCGTGCCCAGCGCCTCGTGCCCCGTCAGCACCGCGCCGCCGCTCGCCCTGACGAGATCGGCCAGCCGGTCGCCGATGACGCGCAACAATGGCCCGGCCTCCGCCAGCGGCACGCCCAGCGCCTGCACGTGACGCTCCACGGTGCGCGCGGCGGGGTGGGTGGCGAGCGCGGCGAGGCTCGGTTCGGGATTGCCGACCACCGCGGTCAGGAAGGTCTGCGCGGTCGAATCCGACGCGATCGCATAGCCGCCGAGCCGTCCGCCGCCCAGCGACGCATCGCGCTCCGCGATCACCAGCCCCTGCGCCAGCGCCGCCAGCCGGCTGTCCCTCGCCGCCGCGGTCAGCATCGCGGTGCCCGCGGGGCCGCCGCCCACCAACAGCGTGTGGGCGATCGACGGCAGGACGCGGGCGGGCACCCGCCGGGCGAGCCGCGCGGCGACGCCGGCCAGCGTGGTCGCGATGTGGCGGGCGTCGGCGGGCGTCATCGCATCGGTGATCGGCAGCGACAGGATGCGCGCGGACAGGTCGTCGGCGACGGGTGTGGCCTCGATCAGCGTATGGTCGCGGAACCAGGGCTGCTGGCCCAGATGCGGGCTGAAGTAACAGCCGCTGGCGATCCCGCGCGCGTCGAGTGCCGCCGCCACCTCGTCGCGCCGTCCGGCCAGCGCCGCGGGCAGCAGCAGCGGCATGAACTGCATCGCGCGCCGCCGGCCGAGCGGCGCCTGGAAGGTGAAGCCTTCCGCGGCACCGAGGCCGTTAGCGATCCCGCCGTCGCCGAGCGTCTCGCGATACGTCTCCTCGATCGCGGCGCGGTTGTCGCAGATCGCGTCGATCCCGGCGAGCTTCGCCATCGCGAGCGCGGCGGGCACCTCGGCGAGCTTGGCGTTGATGCCCGGCAGCGTCGCGCTGCGCCCGCGCTCGAAGCCGAAGCCGGCCATCGTGCGCAACTCGGCGATCAGCGCCGCGTCGCCGCTGTGGATCAGGCCGCCTTCGCCGACCGCGAAGGTCTTGGTGGCGTGCATCGAATGGACCACCGCGAACGGGCAGTCGGCGCCGAACCCGCGCCCGTCCGCATCGATCGTGCCGAGCGACGAGGCCGCGTCCACCACCACGCGGACGCCGAACCGGCGCGACAGCCGGACGTAGCGGTCAAGGTCGATCGCCGCGCCGAACGCGGCATAGGGGACGACGACGGCGATCCGGGCGCCGTATCGCTGGAGCAGCCGTTCCTCCTCGCGGGCGTCGAGCACCCAGGTTTCGGGATCGACGTCGGCGATCAGCGGCGTCAGCCCGGCCCATTCCGCCGCCTGCGCGGTCGCGGCGAAGGTCATCGCGGGCACCAGCGCCAGCGCGTCGGAGCGCGGGCAGGGGCCGATCGCGTGGCGGATCGCGATCATCAGGCCCAGGGTGGCGTTGGCGACCCCCAGGCTCGCGCCGACGCCGCCGAACAGCTCCCGCGTCACCGCCGCCTCGAACGCGCGCAGCTCGGGGCCGTTGTTGCTGTAGACCCCCGACGCATCGATCCGCCGCAACGCGTCGCCCTGATCGGCGAGGCGCGGCGGATTGGGGGCGATGAGGGGATAACGGACCATCGGCGAGCCTTTGCAGCAGGCGGCCCGCATGCCTGATGGCCTGCTAAGGATACGTTACGGCGGCGCACCGAAGTGCGGTGACGATGAGTCCAACTTCATCCTCCCCCAGCTCGCTGGGGGAGGGGGACCGCTCGCGCAAGCGAGTGGTGGAGGGGCAGGGTGCGGACCGCTGCCGATACAACGGCCCCTCCACCATCCGGCTCCGCCGGACGGTCCCCCTCCCCGAGACGAGCTCGGGGAGGATTTGTTAGAGTCGGCGTGTCTACCCTACTGCTGCGTCTCGGTGTCGTTCTTCACCTCGCCGCCCGTGCCGCCGACGCCGTCCGCTTCGCCGGGCGTAACGCAAGAAAATCGTGGAAACCAGACGTGGCTGCGGTAGCAACGTCTGCATGAGCGACACTCACAGCAGGATCATCGCCGCCGCCGCGAAAACCGAGTTGGCTTCGCTCGGTTTCCGGCAGAAGGGTCGATCTCGACTATGGCTTGCAGATCGTGGTTCGTGGCTCAACGTGGTGGAGTTCACGCCAGGCAGATGGTCCAAGAGCGTATCGCTGATGAGCGCGGCTCACTGGCTGTGGGTGGGTGCTGGTTTCATGAGCTTCAATGTCGCCACCTCATCGAAATGCCATGCAGAGTTCGGCACGGAAGATCAGTTTAGAAGCGCGACAGGCGATATCGCCAAGGTGGCTCGCGCAAACGCCATTGCAATGGATGAACGATTTCCATCCTTCGGCGTGATCGCTGATTTCGTCATCGAACGTGCCCGGAGTAGCCCAGACAGGATGGGGCCAAGCTGGTGGGGTTACGAAGCAGGCATCGCCTCGGGACTAATCGGCAACTTCGAAGAAGCAGGAACCTTCCTGCACGGCCTGACCGATGACAGGGTCACTGGGCATGCGGCGCCCCTGTTGCCGCTCCTCGCCGATCCCGAAGCTTTCAGGATCAAGGTGAACGATCTCGTCGCGCAAGAACGCGCACGACTGAAGCTCAAGGCTTTGGATAATCCCGTGTTCTGATGTTTGCAGATGAGCGGCAACCGAACAGGTACCCTGAGCCTGTCGTAGGGGATGGGCAGGTGCTTCGACAGGCTCAGCACGAACGGGGAGGGTGAGGGATGTACCAACCTTATCCTCCCCGAGCTCGTCTCGGGGAGGGGGACCATGCGCAGCATGGTGGAGGGGCCACGTCATGTGTCGCATGATCTTTCAGGCGAAGCACCTGACACCAGTGGGTACTCGCAGGCCCCTCCACCATCCGGCTCCGCCGGACGGTCCCCCTCCCCGAGACGAGCTCGGGGAGGATTTGCTAGAATCGGCGTGTCCCCCTTACTGCTGAGTCTCCGTATCGTTCTTCACCTCGCCACCCGTGCCGCCGACGCCGTCCGCCTCGCCGGGCGCGGTGAAGGGGCTGGGTTCCTCGCCGCCTTCGCCACGCGCCACGGCATCGGCGCGTGCCGCCACCGCCTGCTCGATGTCGCTGCGCGGATCGTCGCGGTCGGGCAGGCCGGGACCCTTCTCGGGGCCGGCGTCGTCGCTGTCGTTCATGGGCATCGGCCCTTCAGAACTCGGCGGGTTGAGACGTGCCGGGGTCGCCGGCGGGCAGGCCGGGGTCGGGCAGGTCGAAATCGGGCGCCGGCGGGCTGACCTCGGGGCCCGGGCTGCCGGGGCCGGTGGGATCGTTCGACGGGATCGGCAGCTCGGTCGGGGGGATGGAAGCCATGGGGTCTCTCCTTATGCGTCCTCAACGCGCAGGGTTCGCGCCTAGTTGCTCCCTCGCTTGCGCGAGCCGGGTTGCTCCCTCGCGTCGCGAGCCGGGTTGCCCCGCCCGCCCGGCTGCGATAAGCGCCGCGGACCGGCTTTGTCCGAGCAGGCGGGCGTGGCGGAATTGGTAGACGCAGCAGGTTTAGGTCCTGCCATCGCAAGATGTGGGGGTTCGAGTCCCTTCGCCCGCACCAG
>NZ_CAXSHM010000052.1:0-13477 GCF_964237335.1 uncultured Sphingomonas sp. | reverse complement strand
AGGCCGCCGCACAACACGCGCATGTCCGATCAAGAACGCAACTGTAATGCTAGGCCTGCTTGCCCCCAATCTGCTGATCATAAAGCAGTTGGGTCGCCTCCTCGATCACGTCGGCTAAGGCGCGTTTGCGATTCTGGTGCAGGTCTCGGAGTGCGTAGAGCCTCTCCGCGGTTTCCGGATCGACCCTGACGTTGATCGGAATGTGCCGGTTTCCTGTCTGCCGCGCAGGACGCTGGAAGGTTCCTGACGGTGCCCGCGCTGCGCTGGGCGGTGCCGCTGGGACTGCCGGCCGTGATGGGAAGCCGGCGTCGTCGCTAATTTCCCGAAGCTTCGCCTCGTCTTTCTTCGGCGGGGTCTCGTCAAAATCGGTAAGGTCTATACGCGCCCTGGTCATGCCGCCTCCCTTCTCGCCCGTGCTGTACGGAGACGTTCGATAACTGCTTCAGCGTACAACTCCGCATTTTCGATTGCCGACTTCATGTTGCCAACCCCGCGGGCGCTGATCGTACGGAGGGTTCCACCAGTGGCGAACATCGCCCGGTACGCCTCTCGATTGTAAATCATGACCGGGATGACCGGGATCTCCGCATCGGTGAACTGGTCCGCAATATCCCGTTGATTATTGGAGCGGAGCGCGGGCGGGATCTGACTGAACAGAATAGCGAAGTCGATCTCGGTTTTCGTGCCTCTCGCCGTCTGCTTGACAAGCTTGATTGCTCGAGCCGCTTGCGTCGCGTCGAGGTGCGAACCCTTGCACGGTATCAGCACTAGGTCGCTCTGCGCTATCGCGAAGGTCACCGTGGCGGTAGCCGCGCCTTCTAGGTCCACCAGCGTGAAGCGGGCCTGAGTGGTGCCCTTCTCAATTTCATCAATAATCGCATTCTCATCACGACAACCGACGACGGAGATGGCGTCAGGCTTACCTTCGAGCGCGGCCCAAGCGACCAGGGGAAGGTTTGGGTCGGCGTCAATGATGCGGATCGTGGCATTCGCCTCTGCAAGCTCGCCGGCGAGGAGAAGCGTCGCTGTCGTCTTGCCGACACCTCCTTTCGGCGACACGAAGCTTATTACTGGCATATTGCTACCAACTAGCTCCCACATTGCACCTAGCATTCAGCGTGCTTGCCACCCGCTTGCATCGCGCAGCCTTACCGCAACTAAGTAGCGACTAGCAAGCGGCGTCGTTGCAACCTGCACGCGAGCGAGCTGATGGCAGATTGCGGGCAAACCGCGTGATGGTGGCCACGTGGTTGCGGGATAATGGCCGGTTGATGGCTGCGTGGATGCTATCTGGTTGCTAGCAACCTGCTCGCTCATAGCTAGCAGGCGGCTTCGTTGTAGCGGTCAGGTGCCCAGGGTTGCATCCCGAGGCTTGTGCGAACCCCGTCCTGGAAGGTGCCAGCGGAGAGATCCCCACCAGATTACCGTGATTGATGGTTCAGTGCAGGAAGAGGCGCTGCACCCAGTTAATCACTTACGCATGCGATGGCGCTCGCGCATGCAGTCGCGATCATCGAGCCCCATCGCGGCGCCTCCTCAAAGGCCAGCTGGCCACGGCGGTCCGGCGGTGATGGATCCCGGCAAGCTGCTGGGTGAGCGGCGCGGTCAGCTCGGCATAGTAATCCGCGACCATCTCCCCCTCGGGGCAGGTCGGCGCGATCGACGCGGCGGCAAGCACGAGATGCGTCGCCGCACTCGGGTGGGTCCGCATGAGCTCGCCGGCCCGCCTGCGCAGCGTGTCAGCGAGATCGGACAGCGTCTCGGTGCTGTGAACGCTATTGAGAGACATGGGGCGGCGCTCCAGCGGCGGGATGTGGAGGGGAGGGGGGCTCAAATACCGGTCCTTGGCCCGCCCTCCCGGCACCGACGATCGCGCACCCGACCGCCCACGCCAACGTGAAGAGTCCAAGCGCAAGGGCGAGCCAAGCGGCCCGTCGGGCGCTCCGACGGTTCAGCACCTTCGGCGGTGAGCTGACGACCTCGTCGCGGCTTACGTCCCATCGCAAGCCATCCACAATCGAACCGTCTATCCTGCGGACACTCCCGGTTCGTAGAGACGCCCGATTCATGTAGTCTCAGTCAGCGAGCCCTATGGTCTCTTTCTCCTCTGTTATCGGATGCCGACATCCACTCGGCCTGCGGCGCCAGAGGCGCGGAGGCACGCTGTCGATCGACAATTGACGGTACGCCCCGACGCGGTGGCATGACCTCGTCGACCGCCCAGAACACAGCCATGAGCATGAACGGCGCGAGCGTAAAGCCGCCGGCGAAGCTCAGCCCCAGCCGGAGGACGAACTGCCATAGCGTCAGCCCGGGTGGCCGGAGGCGCGCTTCGCCAGCGAGCCGCTGTAGATGGTCCGCGGCTTCCTCCATCGAGCGCCGGTTGGCGCCGACCGTGTCCCGCACGAGGTTGTTGGTGGGCGAACCGTCACCCACCAACATGAGGGTGAGGTGCTGGCTGGCCATGTCCGACGCCAGCTTTCGCATGATGTTGGCATGCTCCAGCAGCACCTCGGCCTCCGTCATCGGCGCTGGCAGCTCGGAAGGTGCAGGCGCAGGGCGGCAGAAGTTCATTGCGCCAAGCCCCGACCGGCCGGGGCAGGGGAGGGGAGCAGCGATGCGACTGCGGCGTGGACGTCCCCGAAGGTAGGCCGAGCCTGTGCAGGAATGCGGATGGTGCGGTAGCCGGCGTGCCCCGTCATGGCATCGCGAGCGAGATCGCGCGCAAGGACGTGGCTCCAGTCGTCCACCTCGATCAGCGCGAGGATCACGCCGGACGCGCGGTTCTGCGCCACGAAGTCGACAATCTTCTGCGAAAAGGCATTTCGGTCGGACAGGCGCCGTCGGCGCAGAGGGCTGTCAGGTGCCTTCAGCAGCGCGCCCATCGCGACCTGGGCATGGATGCGGCAGTGAGGCAGGGCACGCTCCAGCGCCACCCGCATGACCTGCTCGCGCCCGGTCAGGAAGCGTTTGGCGACGAGGCGCGGCGGTCCGAACCGCAACCCGGCACCCTGCAGCATGATGGCGAGGGTCATCACCACCACAATCGTCGCAAACGCGCACGCGGCCAGGTGGACGACGATGTAGCCGAACCAGCTGTTCGGATGGCCGGTCGTGAGGAGCTGGGTCATCGGTCGGCTCACAAATCCAGGTTGAGGTTCTTCTCGGGCAGGCCCGGTGTCTGGCGGTCACGCGCCTGGGTAGGCAGCGACACCCGGATGCTCAGGTCGTGCTTGTCGACCGAGCCAATCGTCAGGTCGTCACCGCTGACGCGAGCGGCGATCTCCTGAGGATCGTCGCGCCATTCGTCCCACCGCTTGCTGTCGTGGTCGTTACCCTGCTCGGGCCTGATCTCGTGCTTTGACCAGTCCGTTTCAGACGGTCCCATCTGTGGCAGCTCGGCGTCGGCCGAGAGATTCGGGTCCGGCAGGATGATGCGGTTGCTCTCGGCTTCGTCCGCCATCGCCACCGCGGCCGAGAGGGCATCATCGGCCGCCCCGGTTCGAGCCGCCGGGCTGTCAACATCGAGCTGTTCGAGGCTTTCGAGCGAGGACGTCTTGTCGCCGGCGTTTCGCTCCAGTTGCCCCGACAGCTTCCTAATGTTGTCGGTGATGACCTGGATGCCGTCGCGCACGCGGGTGACGCCGACGTTGAACAGGCGCTGGTTCGACAGGTTGCGCTCGTAGCTGAGCAACACCTCGATCGCGCGATCGGCGGTGACGCCCTGCGCCTGGTGCATGTTGAGGGCGTAGGCGAGGTCGAGGCGGGCAAGCATCGGGTCGGACGCGCCCAGCGTCAGCGTGTTGCCCGACGCGAGCCGGATCGACACCGCGCCATCCTCGATGCCGGTAACGGTCGCCTGCGCAGAGTTATGGATCCCGCGAGGCTTGTCGTTCTCGGTCCAGCGGATCGTATCGCCAGCGCTGATCTCGATGTCCTTGGTGGTGCTGAGCTCCAGGCGGTCGCGCTTCGCCAGTGGATCTATACGGCGCGGGTCGAAGCGGACTCGCCCGCTTGGTCCCTGCAGCTCGACCTTGCCATTCTTCAGAACGCCGCTGACCTCGTAGAGGCCGCGCTTAAGGCCGACCTCCTGGACCTGGCCAGTAACCCGCAGCCACAGCTTGCCGTCACCGCCATCCCGCGTCATTTCGGTCAGCGCCGTTCCATAGGTAGCGGCATAGCGCATCGCCTCGCGCGTGATGTGCGTGCTCTCATGCACGGTGACGGTCAGCGCCTCGCCGATCAGGACGCCCTCGGCCGAAAGGCCATCCTGCACGATGCTGTTGATCTCGGCGCGGGTGGTGCGGCCCGACGCGAAAATCGCGGTCGACGATCGCTCCTCGGTCGGCAGCGCCAGCCAGCGGCCAGCGGCCTCCTGCACCGGATCCTCGCGCTCGACGACATCGTCGCCCAGCACCCGCAGCGCTTGCGCCGCCTGCCCAAGGTTCGCAAGCGCGGCGACGGTGCGGAGCTGGTCGGTCCGCTGACGGATGTTCTGGTCCATGCGAGCCGTGGTGGCGCCGGCCGCCTGGACCATGGCCAGACCCTTGCCCCAGTCGACCGGGAGCAGCTGCTGCTTGTCGCCGATCCAGGCGGTCTTCTCGGCGCCGAGCGCGGCCGCGATCGTCAGCACCTTCATCATATCGTCGTTCGACACCATCGACGCCTCGTCGATCACGATCGTGGTGTTGCTGAGCTCCGCCCGCTTGGCCTGCGCCTCCGGCGTCCGGGGGTTGGCGACGTGCCGCTCGTTTTCCCAGATGAAAGAGGCAATGGTCTGCGCCTCCAGCCCGATCTCCTCCCGGAGCGCGTTGACCATCTTGTTGGCCGGCGAGAGCCCGAGGATCCGCTTGCCCTCGTCGGCCGCGAGCGGCGCAACCGCCTGCAGCATCGTGGTCTTGCCGGCACCAGCGACGCCCTGGATGACTACGCTGCGGTCGGGGCTCGACACGATCAGGGCCGCTGCGGCGAGTTGCCCGGCGTTCAGTTCTTTGGGCGAGACCGCCTGCAGGCGCGCCGGGGCGTCGGCTGCGGCCACCATAGGGGTAGCCTTACCCTTTTCGCTCTCAAAGTGGGCGATGATGCGCTGCTCGGTCGCGAGCGCGTCCGGCGTGGTGATCGCGTCGACCAGCGCCCCGTTGACCCTGATCTGCCCCGGCAGCAGCTTTCGCTGCTCCACCAGCCGCCCGATGCGGGTGGTGACTTGATCGATCGTCACGCCCTTCAGGCCGAAGTCCAAGGCGGTCTTCGCAACCTGGTCGATCTCGAAGGCCGCCTCGCGCTGGCCATGGACGCGGACGGCCGATGCCACGGCGAACTGCGCGTTGGCGGCTCCGACCGACTGCGCGAGCCGGACGATGCCCTTGTCGACAAGCGGATCCGGCGAGCGCAGCAGGCTGGAGAGGGTGTCGCGCGCGGCGCGCACGGCCTCACCGATCGCGTGCGCGCCGCGTTCCAGCGGGCTCATGTCTTCCCGTGGCCGGGACGCCACCAGGGCCGCTTCGAGCAGCTCCTTGCCATCGAAGCCTAGGGCGGCGGCCTTATCGATCCATTGCTGGACCAGGTTGTCGCGGTCCTCGATGTTCAGCTTGGGATCGCGGGTGCGAGAGGTGACCTCGCGCAGGCCCTGCGCGCTCTTGATGCCGAGCCGCTCGGCTGCCGCCAGGATGTCGGCGCGGCGCTGGCTGTTGGCGTCGATCACCTCCTTCGGCACCCCGACGATCTCGAACGTGCCGTGCTTACCGGTCAGCTCGGTTTGGTAGCCGAGCTCCCCCAGCTCGGCGCGGAGATAGGCATGGTAGATCGCGCCGATAACGCTGTTGCTCGACCAGATCCGATCGGCGTGGAGCGCCTGCCACTCTCCGTCGGATCCCTTGGTCATGTTGGCGATGATGGCGTGGATGTGCGCCTGGGGATCGAGCGCGCGCGACGTGTCGTGCTGGAAGAGAGCGTAGACCAGGTTGCCGGTGTTGACGGCGCTGGTCTTCCCGTCGACCGTCTTACGCGCCTGGGCGAGGTTCTTCTCCACCCAGGCCATGGTCTTCTGGACCGCCGCGGTGTGCGCACCATCGGGTCCGAGGATGCGCTTGTCGCCGGCGATGTAGGCCATGATCGAAACCGACTTCGGTGCGGAAAAGGTGAGGTCGACGCCGGCGCGGCGGTTGACGCGATCGTCGACCGACATGCCTTCGGGCAGCTTGCCTTCCAGCACGTGCCGAAGCGCCTCCTTCGTGACCGCGCCGGTCAGCCCCGCTGAGGCTGCACCGGCACCGCCCCACAGGCTCACATCGCCGGCCTTCTCGTCGGTGTAATATTCTCCGCTGACGAAGTCGTCCTTAGTAAAATATTTGGCGGCGCCGGAGGCGGATCGAACGGACGCGACGGACAGCATCGACTACATGCCCATGCCGTCATCGCCCGCGCTGAAATCGTCGCGCGCCTCGCGGATCGCGAGGTCCTCCGATCGTTCAGGCGCCGTGTAGTCCGACCGCGACAGGTCGATGGTGCGGCCAGGGCGAGCCGGCTGGCTATCCATTCCTCGCGAGCGGTCGTCGCGTTCGTCATCGTTCGATCGGGAGGGGGACGGCAGACCTAGTGGCGCGTGATGGTGGGGCAGGGGATCGGTACGAACCGTCGCTTCGAGCGGCATCCCTTCAGCGTCTCTGGACTGCCCCTCGCTGGGCGCTGACAGGATGTTGGCTGCGAGCATTCGGTTCGTGTCCGCGGCTGGCTGCAGCTCCATCTCGGTGAAGAGCGACTGACCCCGCCCGGCATCCTCGCCTTCTCCCTTCTTCGCTGAACCACCACCTCCGCGAACAGGCGCGCTATCGGCCTTTGGCTCGACCGGTGGCCGGCGCACGAAGCCCTCGGCGACCTTGGGATAGCGCTGCCACTCCAGGCGGATCGGCGCGGCCGGAAAGCCCTCCGGAAACTTCACGAAGCCGTGGAGCTTGGGCAGGTTGGTGATGTCGTCGGCGATGACCAGCGGCTCGACCTGCTTGCGGGGGGTCAGCGTGGAGGCGTCGCGGGTGTTGTTGTAGCCGTAGCTGTACCCCTCATCCATCTGCCGGATCTCGCGGTTGCCGATGAACTGGGAGCAGACTTCGGCGGTGTCGTGATTGGCGGCGGCAAGGATCAGCTTCGTGCGCGCGAGCGACGACAGGTTGCGCGCGTTCTCCTCGCCATAGACCTGGATCAGCTTGTCGAACGAGTGGAGCCCGAGCACCATCGCACCGCCGAAGTTTCGGGCGGTCTGGAGGCCGTTCTCGATTGCCGGCAGGCGGTGGAGAGCACCCAGCTCGTCGAACATGAACCAGGTCCGCAGATCGCGCGTGCGCGGCATCGTCATGAGCGAGTGGATGGCGAGGTTGGACCAGAGCGTGAGCAGCGCCCGGTTGAGCTCGAGATCCGTGTAGGTGGAGGTGATGAACAGGATCGAGCCGGGCTTCTTCTCGCCGGTCATCCAGTCCTTGATTGAGTAGCGCGTGCCGGTATCGGGCAGGAAGCGCAGCGCCTGCGCGTTGGTGTTGAACACGGCGCGGATCGACTCCGCCATGCGGGCCGCTTCGGGCGCGGTCAGCGGATCGGCGATGGTGTCCTTGAGGTACTTGTGAACCTGCTTGAGGTCGGCGGTCATCAGGTGGTCGGCGAGTGCCTGGTTGGTGGTCTCCTTCTGCTCGATCAGCTTGACGCACATCTCGACGAACAGGGTGCGGGCGGCGAGCGCCCAGAAGGGTTCGGCCGAGCCACCATCGGAGGGGATCAGGGCTGATGCGGCGGCGGTCAGCTCACTATAGGTTCGGCAGTCGTTGAAGATGCTCCAGGCCGGGCAGCGGGCATCCATCGGGTTCAGGATCGTGTCCCGTCCGGCATCGTAGAACGCCTCGACATAGGCACCGGTCATGTCGAACACGACGGCGCTGTCCTGGCGCTGCCGCATCTGCGCGATGCAGGCCGAGAGCGCGGTGGTTTTGCCGGCGCCCGTGGTGCCGAGCAGCATCGTGTGGGACTGCTCCAGACGGTGCGGGTAGGGGATGCCGGCAAGGCTGTAAGGATGGTGGATCCCGCCAGCCTTGCGCGCCCCGAACGGGAGCTTCAGGACCTCATCCGCGGTCTTATCCGGGAACAGGGTTCTGGCCTCCGCTACGAACTCTTCCCTGTTGTGCTCGGCGATCTCGCGGAACAGCGTGTCGCGGTCGGTGAGAGTGGCGCCGCGCTCGTGCCGCTCCTGCACCATCGCCTTGCCCCGGCGTGCGGAGAAGTCGACGTACCAGACCGACACGGGGACGGTCAGGACCGTCGCCAGCAGCATGGACGACAGGAGGTCGTGAATGCCCTTGAACCAGGCGGCTGCGACCGCCGGCACATAGGGCACGTAACCGATCGCGGTGCTGCGGGTGTAGCCGCCCGGCATTTTGAGATTGACGTGGTGCAGCGGGTCGGCGCCGACCCATGTCCAGACGGTCGACAGCGCCCGCATGCAGATCAGTTGGAAGTGCATCTCGGTGAGGCTGAGCGAGACGATCGCAAAGTAGGCGATGGCGAACAGGAGCAGCCACAGCAGCACGGGCATCTTGGCGCCCTGCAGCCACATCAGCACCTGGGTGTTGAGGAGCTGGCTGCCGCGGGTGAAATTGCCCGAGTTTCGGGGCAGCTCGCCGCGGGCCGACTGATGCTTCAGCGGAAGCGGGCGGCCGTCATCGCGGATGTCCTTACGCTTGTCCTTCTTCCGGTCCGGCCGGGGCTTTTTCGGATCATCGCGCGCCATGGTAGCGCTCCATCCGACGGTTCGTCTCGGAGACGATCGCCTCGATCATTTCGGGGTGTTGTTCGCGAATGATCGTGTCGAGCGCGACCTGCGAAAACTCGCTGATGCGATGGTGCCGCAGGTCGGAGTCGGCTGCTCGACTGGTGCCGCTGAGATATTGCTCGACGGCCGTTCGCAAGACGTCGGCCAGAGACCGGCGTTGCCGAGCAGCCGTTTGAACCAGCAGCTCGAACTGCCGGGGATCCAATCGGATCGATCTTTGAACAGTGGATCGCTTCACTCAAACCTCCTAGCAGGGAGGCTGGTGGACGCTCGAAAAGCAGTTGCTTATTAGCTCATCGAGGCGACATCATCAAGTGAAAACGGGCGCTTGCAGGAAATCCCGATCCCATCGTGATCTGACTAAGTGTCTGCTATTGAGGACTTTTTATGACGATCCCAATGGGATCGTATGGCGATCCCACTGGGATCGCAGGTCTAGTCTCCCCCAAGTGGCTGTAAAGTCACGGGAAAGGCAAGCTCCGCTTGCGTTCGGTGTGCCGCAGATATGGGCCATTTACCCCATATTTGTTCGACCCCGACGCTTCTGAGCCTATGACACCTTTCCGGTGATTCTGCGAGGCTTAGACGCGCGAAGGCGCGACTTTTTACTCGACGCGTCATTGCCGCTTGCATGGCGTGTTCCGTGTTTGATCTGAATTGGGGAGCAAATAGCCATCAAGAGAGGGCAAACTGCCGAGCCCTCATGGGCCCTCTCAAAAGCCTTCCGTGCACTGTGACCGTTCGCTAGACGTTCCGTTGAATTTTGAGCGGCTCAGGCGTCCGCAAGGGAGTAGACAGTGCGCGTTCTGCACAGTGCCGACTGGCAGCTCGGCAAGGCGTTCGGCCGGTTCGAACCTGATCTCCGGGCCGCGCTCGCCGAGGCCCGTTTCGATGCGATCGACGCGATCGGCCAAGCCGCTCGCGCCCATGATATAGGCCATGTGCTAGTCGCCGGTGACGTGTTCGACACCGAAGGTCCGGAAGACCGCACCATCGTCCAGGCGCTGTCACGGATGGGACGCTATCCGTGCCGCTGGTGGCTGCTGCCGGGCAACCATGATTACGCGCGCAACGGTGGCCTGTGGGACCGGGTGAGGGCGCGCCAGACGGCCAATGTCACGGTCCTGACCGAACCCGATCCGCAGGAGCTGGAGGACGGCGCCTGGCTGTTGCCGGCGCCCCTGACGCACCGTCATAACCTTGAGGATCCGACCGCGATCTTCGACACGGTGGAGACGCCGGGAGCCCGGCTCCGCATTGGCATTGCTCACGGCTCGATCCGGGATTTTGGATCGCGGGGAGAGGCCAACAACCAGATCCCTCCTGATCGAGCCGGGCGCTCCAAACTCGACTACCTGGCGCTAGGCGACTGGCACGGCGTACTCGAGGTCGGCAGCCGTACCTGGTATGCAGGAACGCCCGAGACCGATCAATTCCAGCGTGATGTTCCGGGGCATGCTTTGCTGATCAATTTCGAGGCTGGGGAGGAGCCTAGTGTGACCCCAATCCGGACCGGCCGCTACCAGTGGCTGATCCGTGAATGGCGGGTCAATGATGCGGCCAGCTTCGACGCGGAGTTGAATCGATTGATGGGCGAGGTTGATCCCGCCGCAACGCTGCTCCAGCTCGCGCTGATCGGCATCACCAGCATGACAGACCGGGTCGCCATCCTCGGCCGGATTGAGCACGATCTGCGGCACCGGCTCCGGCATCTCGACCTGCGCGCCGATGACTTGGTTGCCCGGCCAAGCGACGAGGATCTCGCGTCGCTGTCAGGCGAAGGGATGCTGGGAGCTGCGGCGGCCAAGCTGTACGCCAAGGTCAGGGCGGGGGAGGGGGATGCCGCGCTGGCCAAGCGCGCGCTCGAACGCCTGTTCGTCGAACATATGAGGGGCGCGGCGGCGTGAGCCTCAAGCTGCGGCGCATCACCGCCAACAATTTCCGCAAGTTCCGCTCGCCGATCACAATCGACGGGCTGACCGATGGCCTCAACATCGTCATCGAGCCCAATGAGACCGGCAAGTCGACGCTGCTCGAGGCGATCCGGGCGGCCTTCTTCGTGCCGCATCGCTCAGCCACCCAGCTGACGCGCTCGTACCAGCCGTTCGGCGAGAATGTCGCGCCCGAAATCGAGGTCACCTTTGACGCTGCGGGGGCGCCGTGGACGGTCGCCAAACGCTTCCTCAAATCACCGTCGATCGAGGTGAGGGGGCCGGGTGGCAGGACCCAAGGTGATTCCGCCGAGGAGCAGCTTCAGGCGCTGCTCGGCTTTGAGCGGGACACCAGCCGTAACGGGGACGTCACCGCCTATGGCGCGCTCGGGTTGCTCTGGGTTGGGCAGGCCGAAGCGCTTGCCGTGACGGCGCCGGGCCGGATCGTTCGCGACACGATCCAGGCGACCTTGGAGGCCGAGGTCGGCACGATCCTCGGCGGTGCCGCCTACGAGCGTGTTCGCGAACGGGTCGACCAGCAATTTGTCGTTTACTGGACCGCGAAAGGGTCGCCCGGTGGCGAGCAGAAGGCCGCGAGGGAGCGGCTCGAGCAGGCGCAGCTGAGTGCACGCGAAGCCACCAGCAAGGTCGAGGTGCTGGAGAAGAGTTTCGCGGCGCTGGATGCTGCTCGCGGACGTCTCAAGGTGCTCCATCGCGAGATGGCCGATACCACCGATGCGGACAGGCGCGCCGATCTCGTCCGCTCGCTCGAGATTGCGCGTGCAGCCGCCCAGATGCTGGCACGGCGCAAGGCCGAACATGAGGTCGCCAGCATCCGGGTGCAGACGCTGGATGAGGCGGTGGTCCGCCATGCCGCCGCTATGCTGGCTCGCGACAAAGCGCAGGTCGCTCTGGGGGCGGCGAAGGCGAGCAGGGCGGAGCGTAACGAGGAACTGACGGCGGCAAGGCACAAGGCCGATACCGCTCGCGCGACGCTTGTCAAAGCGCGGGCCAACCGGCAGCAAGCCAAGGCGGCGCTCGTGGAGGCTGAACAACACGCGGCCACCTTGCGACGTCACCAGGCGGTAAGGTCCGCCCGCATCCGGCACGAAGCCGTCATCGAGTTGGAGCAGCGCCTTTCCGTCGCCAAAGCGACGGCGGCGACCATGATCGCACCAGAAGCGATCAGCCGGCTGGAGAAAGGCGAGCGGAGCATCGCCGAAGCGCGGGCGGAGGTCTCGGCCGGCGCGACCACCATCGAGGTCGTCGGCTCGGCACCCGACGTCTCAATCGACGGAAGCCCAATCAGTGGCGAGCGCCGTGTCCTGACGCGCGAGACGCGCATCGGCTTGGGCAACGGGGCCGAACTCATCATCCGCCCACCAGCGTCTGCCGGAAGCGCTGAACTGCGGCTGGCGGAAGCAATCGCTCGCCACGATGATACGCTCGCTGAGTTCGGCGTGGAGAGCATCGCTGTGGCCCGCCAGCGCAACGACGCGGCTCGAGATGCGGCCGGCGAGGTGAAGACGCTTTCCGCTCAGTTGGACGCGAGCGCACCCGCTGATCCCGAACTTGGACTTATCGCCGGCGTGCCCGCGCTCAAGCTGCTCGTGGCTGGCTTGCCACCAGTAGTCGAGGGGGACAGTAGCGATGAAGAAATACCGTCGGCTCGTGCTTTCGGGTATGCCGTCGACGCTACCGAAACCGCGCTAGCCCGTGCCGAAGGTGCGCAGGAAAGTGCGGCGATGGCGCTGAGCCTCATCGAGGAACAGAATCGACCGCTAGCAGCCAGCGAAGCGGGGGCGGCCAGCGATCTTCAGAACGCCGCGAGCCAGCTTGGCCAAATCGAGGAAGGAGAGGGGTTCGCGAAGCGTCAACGGAATCTCAGCGGGGCCAGGGAGAAGGCAGCGGAAGCGGCGACGGTCCTGAACGAAGCCGAGCGCAATGCCGTCGCCCACGATGTGCGTTCAATCGAGCGTGGGATCGCCAATATCGACGCGCGTCAGGCTGGTGCCAGTGAGGCGCGCCGAAGGCTGGAGACCGATATCGCCAAGCTGGAGGGCACGATTGAAAGTGAGGGAGGGAAGGGGCTTGCCGAACGCGCTGCCGTAGCCACCGAAGAGGCCATTGCCGCCGAGCAAGCCCTAGCCCGAACTATCGAGGAGGCCCAGACGCTCAAGCTGCTGCGCGACACGTTGGAAGAGGTTCGTACCGAAACCTCTCGGACCTACGTTGGCCCGGTCACGGCGCGCGCCAAGCGACACATCGAGCGTCTGCTGCCCGGCGCCGACCTCGTCTTTGCCGACGATCTTGGGCTCGCGGCTATCAGCCGCAGCGGATCGCCAGAGGATTGCGTCAGTCTGTCACGTGGCACGCAGGAGCAGCTTGCAGTTCTCACCCGGCTTGCGATCGCTGACCTGCTGAGGGAAGAGGGGCGACCAGTGTCGCTGATCCTCGACGATCCGCTTGTATATGCCGACGATACCCGGTTGGATCTGATGACCGAGATCCTGACCGAAGCAGCGCAGCACATGCAGGTCATCATGCTGACCTGCCGCGAACGGGCGTTCCGCCACATGACCGGCAACCGACTCGTTCTTTGATCCGGCCTCGAATCGATATTGACCTTGAGTTTATTTCGCCCAAACGCACCCAGTGCTCCGACTGGATTCAACGGTTTTCTGGTGGATGCACGAACCCGCTGCGCGGGAGGGTGGACGCGGCACGGTTGAGTTGA
>NZ_CAXSHM010000051.1:0-13914 GCF_964237335.1 uncultured Sphingomonas sp. | reverse complement strand
CGCCATGCTCGCGCGCGTCGCGAACGATCTGCGCGGGCGCGTAGAAGCCCATCGGTTGCGCGTTGAGCAGCGCGGCGCAGAACACGTCGGGGTGGTGACATTTCATCCATGACGAGGCGTAGGCGATCTTGGCGAAGCTCGCGGCATGGCTCTCCGGGAAACCATAGGAGCCGAAGCCCTCGATCTGCTTGACCAACCGAGCCGCGAACTCGGGCGAGATGCCGCGCGCGGCCATGCCGGCCATCAGCTCGTCGCGGAACTCGCCCACGCCTTGCGTATATTTGAAGGTCGCCATCGCCTTGCGCAGCTGGTCGGCGCGCGCCGGCGTGAAGCCTGCGCCCTCGATCGCGACCTTCATCGCCTGTTCCTGGAACAGCGGCACGCCCAACGTCTTGGCCAGCACGCCTTCGAGTGCATGGCTGGGATACTCGATCTTGAACCTGGGATCGCGCCGCAACTGGTCGCGGCGCTTGAGGTATGGATGCACCATGTCGCCCTGGATCGGGCCGGGACGCACGATCGCGACCTGGATCGCGAGATCGTAGAACTCGGTCGGCAGCATCCGCGGCAACATGCTCATCTGCGCGCGGCTTTCGATCTGGAACACACCCAGCGTGTCCGCCTTCTGGATCATTGCGAAGGTGGCCGTGTCGTCGGTCTGCAGCTCGGGCGAGGCGAGGCCGAGGCGCAGGTCCTTGTGCTCGGCCAGCAAGTCGAACGCGCGGCGCATGCAGCCGAGCATGCCGAGGCCGAGGATGTCGACCTTCATGAACTTCAGCTCCTCGATATCCTCCTTTTCCCATTCGATCACCCAGCGCTTGTCCATCGCCGCGGGCTCGACGGGCACGAGCGTGTCGAGCCGCTCGCGCGCCAGCACGAAGCCGCCGGGATGCTGCGACAGGTGGCGCGGCGTGCCGATCAACTCGCGCGCGAGGTCGAGCGTCAGCGCCAGCCGCGGGTCGGTACGGTCGAGCCCGAGCGCGTCGACATGCCGGTCCGCCACGCCTTCCGCGGACCAGCCCCACACCTGACCCGCCAGCGCGCCGGTCAGGTCCTCGGGCAGTCCGAGCGCCTTGCCGACCTCGCGCACCGCGCCGCGCGCGCGGAAACGGCTGACCACGGCGGTGAGCGCGGCGTGCTCATGGCCATAGGTCTGGTAGATCCACTGGATCACCTCCTCGCGCCGCTCATGCTCGAAATCGACGTCGATATCGGGCGGCTCGTGCCGGTCGGTGGAGATGAACCGCTCGAACAACAGGCTGTGCTCGATGGGATCGATCGAGGTGATGCCCAGTACGTAGCAGATCATCGAGTTGGCCGCCGACCCGCGCCCTTGGCACAATATGCCCTGCGAGCGGGCATAGCCGACGATCGAGTTCACCGTCAGGAAATAGGGCGCGTACTCCATCTGCCGAACGAGGCCGAGTTCGTGGTGCAGCAACTTGACGTAGTCGGCGGGCGGCGTGTCGGCGAACATCCCATCCAGCGCCGATCGGGTAAGCCGCTCAAGCGCCTCCTGCGGACTGCAGCCGCTCATCACGACCTCGTCGGGATATTGGTAGGAGAGTTCGCGCGGGGAAAAGCGGCACCGCTCGACGATCGCGTCCACCGCCGCGAGCGCGTCGGGCCAGTCGGCGAAGCGGCGCTCCATCTCGTCCGGCGGCTGGAGGCAGCGGTCAGCGGACCGCTCGCGCGCGAGGCCCAGCGCGTCGATCGTGGTCTTCTCCCGGATCGCGGTGACGACGTCCTGCAGCATCCGCCTGTCGGGATGGTGGTACAGCACGTCACCGGTCGCGAGCGGACGGAGGCCATGGGCCCGCGCGTCGGCGGCGAGCGCATGCAGCCGCGCCCGGTCGCGCGGGCGGCGCTGGTACGTCAGGCAGACGTGGCCGCGATCCGGGAACACCTCCGCCATCCAGCGCAGAGCGGCGGGGTCGGCGCGATCCGGACCGGGGACCAGCGCGCCCACCAGCCCTGTGGCATGCGCGGCGACATCGTCCCAGTGGAGGAAGCAGCGGCCCTTCTCGCCCTTCTTGGGCTCCGCGCGCTTCTTGCCGAGCGTCAGTAGCGCAACGAGCCGCGACCAGGCCGCCACGTCTTCTGGCCAGACGAGCAGCGAGTGGCCAGTCACGAGATCGAGCCGGCAGCCCACGACGAGGCGTATGGCGTTACCCTGGTCCGACACCTTTTCCGCCGCGACCAGCGAGCGGACGATACCGGCGACCGAGTTACGATCGCAGACGCCGAGTGCGGGATGGCCCATTTCGGACGCCGTGGAGAACAGTTCCTCGCACGACGACGCGCCGCGCAGGAACGAGAAATGGGTCGTGACCTGGAGTTCCGCGCAGCTCATGGACGCGAACTACGAAGATGACTATGTAAGATGTACAGGACGGGAGTGCGCGCGATGAAATATGTGGGAGCGGCCGAGTTCAAGGCAAACTGCCTGCGCCTGATGGCCGAGATGCAGGCCGATGGCGAACCGATCACCGTCACCAAGCGCGGCAAGCCCGTGGCGGTGGTGAATCCGGCGATGGTGGAGGTCGGCAAGCCGCTGCCCAGCGCCTTCGGCTTGCTCGAAAACGACGCGTATCGCTTCGACATCGAACCGGGCGAGATGGTCGATCCCGACTGGGAAGCCAAATTTGATGCCAAGTGGGACGCCAGGCTGAGTGGGGATGGTTTGACCACATCGGCTGCCGAGCGGTGATCCTGCTCGATACTCATGCGTTGATCTGGTTTATTCAAAAAGATCAAAGAGTAGGTGAGCGGGGGCGGATGATCATTGATACTGGTCGAGCCAGTGACGGCGCGCTGTTCGCTCCGATCTCCGTTTGGGAAGCCGCAATGCTGGCGGACAAAGGCAAGATCGCCCTGAACCGTCCCGTTGCGGCGTGGTTCGATGCGGTGCTGGCCGCCCCCGGCTTCAGCCTTGCCGAACTTACGGTCGCCATCGGCAGCGATGCTGGCTCTCTGCCGGGCGACATTCACGGTGATCCTGCGGACCGGCTCATCATCGCCACCGCCCGGGCGCTCGGTTGTCCGGTACTGACGGCGGATCGCGCTATCCTCGCCTACGCCGCTGCCGGTCATGTCCAGGCTATCGACGTGCGCCGTTGATCCCACCGTCACCCGAACCGCCCGTGGAGGAACCAGGCAAGATCGCCCGTCTCCGCCCGTACGCCGTCGCCGCGGCGGTATAGCCAGAAGCGGCCACCCGTCTCGTCCTCGACCTGGAAATAATCCCGTACTGCCTGCGCTTCCCCCGCCCGCCGCCACCATTCGCCCGCGATCCGTTCCGGTCCGTCCGCGCGCACCACCCGGTGGACGCGGCCGCGCCAAGTGAAGCGCGCCGGCGCCCGGTCGGGCAGCTCTGCCATCACATGCTCCACCGGCTCGGGTCGGCGCAGCAGCCGCACAGGCCGTGGCCAGCGTGGATGCCATGGGTGGTCGCGGCCGCGCTCGTCGAGCCGGCGCACGTCGTCTGCTTCCACGCCGCGCGTCCTGCCAAGCGGCGGATCGAGCGGCGGTACAGCTGAAACCGAGCGTTCGGGCACGTCGCTTTCCACCGGCGAACAGCGCCACAACTGCGCCGTCCCGATCCGGTTGGCGAGCGCGTCGATCAGCGGTGCGAGGTCCGGCGGCGTTTCTTCATCCAACTGCGGCGCCAGCGTTTCCGGGCCGAGCGGATCGGCGCGGCGGACGTGGAGCGCGAGCGCGTCGATCCCATAGCCGGGGTCGATCTCCTCGATGCGCCGCACCAGGAGCCGCAGCAGATGGGCAGGATCGCGGGTCGGACGGGCGAGGCCGACGCGCAGGGCTTGCGGCACACCGTCCACCCGGTCGGCGACCAGCTCCATCAGCCGCGCACCAAGCCCGGCGCGTGCGAGCGCTTCGGCGAGTTGCGGCACCAGCTCCCCCAGCCAGTACGCGATCGCCTCCGCCGTCGCGATCGGCTCGGCGAAGCGCTGGCGGACGTTCACCGGATCGACCGGGACGACCGGGTCGAGCGGCTCCGGCAGCGTCCCGCTCGCCTGGTCCAGCCGGGCGACGAGCGCGGTGCCGAACCGGCGCGCGAGCGGCCCGCGCGGCATCGCGGCGAGCTGGCCGACCGTGTCGACGCCCAGCCGCGCGAGCAGTTCGGCAGCGTGGGGCTCAACGCGCAGCGAAGCGATCGGCAGCGGCGCGAGCGCGTCGAGGTGGCAGCCCGGCGATACAATCCGCACCGCCGCGCAAGCGTCCGTCACGTTCCGTCCGGCAGCGTCGTGCGACCAGCCCGGCGCACCGCGTCCGTTGCCGCCGGGCTGAGGGCCGCCACGGATGCGCGCGGCTTGCCCGGAGGGGGCCGATCGTCCAAACCGCGCCAGCGCCCAGGAAGCGCCTACCGTATCCGCCACCGCGATCCGCGCCGCGACGCCATGGCGCGCGAGCAGCCGCACCAGCCGCCGCGCCATCCGCGCTTCGCCGCCGTGCAGGTGGGCAACGCCGGTCAGGTCGAGCACCAGCCCGTCCCCATCCGTACCTGCGCCCGAATGCGCCACCACCGGCGTCCACCGCCGCGCGAGCGTCAGCGCCAATCGGGCGAGGTCGGCCGCATCGCCCGCCGGATCGGCGTCGCGGACGTCGAGGCCCGGGAAGCTCGCCCGCGCCTGCGTCAGCGCCATGCCGGGGACGACTCCCAGCGCCAGCGCGGCGGGGCAGGCGGCCTGGATCGATACGCGCCCGCCCTCACGCGCGATGGTGACGAGCGGAGGCAGGGAGGAGGAAGCGCCCGGGTGATCGCCGCTGCTCGCCTCGTCGGGGCCGATGCGGGCGACCAGATTGCCGAGTGTGCGCCCGGTCTGGAAGAACCGGCCCTCGCCCTTGGTGGATGCGGTCGGCGTGGCCTGGCCCTGATCGGGATGCGGCCCCTCGTCGGGGAATCGCACCGCCGGCATGGCTATCGGGCGTCCTCCCTCGTCAGGCGGCATCGGCTGGAAAGGATGTCCTGCCGCCTCCGTGCGACGGCCGAGTTCTCGCACGCCGACGCCCGGATTGGCGGTGAAGGGGTTGCCGGCGCCCTCGCTTACCCGGCCTAGTTCGCGCTGCGGCGGCCGGCGATGCGCAGGCAACGCTGCCACCGCCGTCTCCACCGATGCACGTGATCCAAGAGCGCCGTCGCCCTCCGATCGCGCCCAGCGTGCGCCCGGCCGCCAGCCCGGTGTGTTGGGCACCGAACACTGGGTCGCGCGCTCGCCCGCTGCGATCATGCCGATCTCGTCGAGACTGGCACGCTCGTAGAGACTGGCAGGTGCGGCCTCAGGCCGCGGCGCGTGTGTGCGCTCGGCCCGCCGCAGCCGATCGACCGGCCAGTACGGCAGGTAGAGCGATGCGACCCGTGTCATCCGGAGCCTCCACGAGAGTGTCGAAGGGATCGCCGCCGCGTTGGCGGGCGAGCGCGAGGTGCCAGCGCGGCCGGCCGATGCCGGCGACGGGCAGCGGAGCGGACGGCGCGCAGCCGACGTGCCAGCGGGTGACGGCGGCGGACGGGACGGCGAACGGTTCCGATCCCTCGCGTCCCTCCCGTCCGTGCCGGCGCAGCAGTAGCGCGATCGTGCGACCGCCCTCGGCGGCGAGCTGGAGCCGGCGGGTGGCGGGCATCGACACGCGCCGCGCCTCGCCGATCACCGCGCCCAGGCCGCGGTGGCGTAGCCCTTCCTCCATCAACGCCAGCAACTCGGCATCGTCGCGGGCCTCGGCATAGAGAAGGCGCGCGGGATCGAGACCCGCCTGGTACAGGCCGGGAGCGAACAGGTCCTGCCGGCGCACCACCCATAGCACCGGCCCCCAGGCGCGCGCGGCGATGCCGGCCATGAACAGCGTGGCGGCTGCGTCGTCACCCCAGCCGGGGCCCGCGCCCGCCACCTCGTGCAATGCGTCGAGCCGGAGGCCACCATCGGCCAGCCGCTCGTCGATCGCCCCGATCCCGAACGGCAGCACCGGGCGCCGGTGATGCCCGTCACCGGTGATCGCGCGAAGCGTTTCGCGCAGATCGGCCAGGCTTGGAATAGGGGCTGGTTGGGTGGACACGGTGCGACTCGAAATATGATGTTCCTATTCTGTTCCGTTTCTGATCCGAGTCAACCCGGCGCGTGATCCCAGCCCCCTTGAACTCGTCCGCCAACGCTCGTTAGGAGTTGCCAAGCGCTGGCACGTACCATCGCGATGGAGAGATCATGGCCGGCGATGCCCATCCTGACCTGAAGCCAAACCTGAGGCCGCTGTCGCTTCACGTGCCGGAGCCACGGTTTCGGCCGGGCGATGCGGTGGACTTCGCCGAGGTGGATATACCGGACACAGGCGCTGCTCGCCGTCCCGACATTGCGGAGCCAGCTCGCGATTTCATCGATCTCGCCTATTCGCTGGTGCGCGTCCTCGACGAGGAAGGTCGTGCCGTCGGCGCCTGGAACCCACGGCTCTCGCCGGAAATGCTGCGCCGCATGTTGCGCAGCATGGCACTGACGAGAGCGTTCGACGAGCGCATGTTCCGGGCCCAGCGGCAGGGCAAGACCAGCTTCTACATGAAGTGCACGGGCGAGGAGGCGGTGGCGGTCGCGGCCGCCTATGCGCTCGACCGCGACGACATGTGCTTCCCGTCCTATCGCCAGCAGGGCCTGCTGCTCGCGCGCGACTGGTCGATGGTCGACATGATGAACCAGATCTACTCCAACCGCGGTGACCGGTTGCAGGGCAAGCAGCTGCCGATCATGTATTCCGTGCGCGAGGCGAGCTTCTTCTCGATCTCGGGCAATCTCACGACGCAATATCCGCAGGCGGTGGGCTGGGCGATGGCGTCGGCGGCGAAGGGCGACACGCGCATCGCCGCGACCTGGTGCGGCGAAGGGTCGACCGCGGAGGGGGACTTCCACTCCGCGCTGACGTTCGCGACCGTCTATCGCGCACCGGTGATCTTCAACGTCGTCAACAACCAGTGGGCGATCAGCAGCTTCTCGGGCTTTGCGGGTGCGGAGGCGACGACGTTCGCGGCGCGCGCGGTCGGCTATGGCATTGCAGGGCTGAGGGTCGACGGCAACGACGCGCTGGCGGTCTATGCGGCGACCTTGTGGGCGGCCGAGCGCGCACGGACAGGCGCGGGGCCGACACTGATCGAGCATTTTACCTATCGCGCCGAGGGGCATTCGACATCGGACGACCCGACGCAATACCGTTCCGCCGGCGAGCCCAACGCCTGGCCGCTCGGCGATCCGATCCGCCGGCTAAGGGACCACCTGATCGCGATCGGCGAGTGGGACGAGGAGCGGCATGCCGCGCAGGACAAGGAAGTTGCCGAACGGGTCCGCACCGCGCAGAAGGAAGCGGAGGGCAACGGCATCCTCGGCTACGGCATGCTGCAACCGCTCGACACGCTGTTCGACGGCGTGTTCGAGGAGATGCCGTGGCATTTGCGCGAGCAGCGCCAGCAGATGATCGACGAGGAAACCGCGAGCGGCCGGCCGTGGGACCGGACGTGAGACGTGCCGTCCTGTCCGTCATCCCAGCGCAAGCTGGGATCTCGAGCAGCGAGCGCTCGCTCTGCAACACAAAGACCCCAGCGTTCGCTGGGGTGACGAGGGTCCGATGAGCGACGTTGCCGAGGCCGCGCAGGCTGATGAGACCGATACCCCCGCCACAGCCCGCATGACGATGATCCAGGCGATCAACTCCGCGCTCGACGTGGTGATGACGCGCGATCCTGACGTGATCGTGATGGGCGAGGACGTGGGTTTTTTCGGCGGCGTGTTCCGCGCGACCGCTGGGCTCCAGGCCAAACACGGCAAGACGCGCGTGTTCGACACGCCGATCAGCGAGATCGGCATCATCGGCGTTGCCGTCGGCATGGGTGCCTATGGCCTGCGCCCGGTGGCGGAGATCCAGTTCGCCGACTATATCTACCCCGCGCTCGACCAGCTCGTCAGCGAAGCGGCGCGGCTGCGCTATCGCTCGGATGGGGAGTTCACCGCGCCGATGACGGTGCGCTCGCCGTTCGGCGGCGGCATCTTCGGCGGCCAGACCCACAGTCAGAGTCCGGAGGGCATCTTCACGCACATATCGGGCATCAAGACGGTAATCCCGGCGACGCCCTACGATGCCAAGGGTCTGCTGATCGCCGCGATCGAGGACAATGATCCGGTCATCTTCTTCGAGCCCAAGCGCATCTACAACGGCCCGTTCGACGGCTATTGGGATCGCCCGTCGCAGAACTGGTCGAAGCACCCGGCTGGCGAGGTACCGACCGGCTATTACCGCATTCCGCTCGGCAGTGCGAAGGTGGTGCGGCCGGGCGAGGGGCTGACGATCCTGTGCTACGGCACAATGGTCCACGTCTGCACGGCGGTGGTGGCCGAAGCCGGCGTCGACGCGGAGATCGTCGACCTGCGCACGCTCGTCCCGCTCGACATCAACACGATCGAGGCGTCGGTGAAGAAGACCGGCCGCTGCATGATCGTCCATGAGGCGACGCGGACCGGCGGTTTCGGCGCGGAGCTGTCGGCGCTGGTACAGGAGCGGTGCTTCTATCATCTCGAGGCGCCGATCGAGCGGGTCACCGGCTTCGACACGCCTTATCCGCACAGCCTCGAATGGGCCTATTTCCCCGGCCCCGTCCGCATCGGCGAGGCGCTCAAGAAGATCATGAAGGCGTAAACGCCGAATCAATCCACCCCCGTTCGCTTCGAGCGAAGTCGAGAAGCGGGGCTGGTAGAGGTTTCTCGACTTCGCTCGAAACGAACGGATTAGGATATGGCTCGTTTCACCTTCAAGCTACCCGACATCGGCGAGGGCATCGCCGAGGCGGAGATCGTCGCGTGGCACGTCGCGGTGGGCGACCGCGTCGAGGAAGACCAGAACATCGCCGACATGATGACCGACAAGGCGACCGTCGAGATGGAGTCGCCGGTGTCGGGCACGGTGGTGGCGCTTGCCGGTGCGGTCGGCGACCAGGTGTCGATCGGCGCGGCGCTGGTGGTGATCGAGACGGAGGCGGCGGAAGCGGCACCGACCGACGCGAAGGCCGCGCCCGAGACGCCCGCGCAGGCCGAGACCGCCAAGCAATATGGGGCGGAGAACCCCGGGGTGGACGAGGTGGTGGAAACGCCGCTGCCACTCTCGCCGGCTACCGGGATCCTCCCCGAGCTTGCTCGGGGAGGGGGACCATCGCAGCGCGATGGTGGAGGGGAGCTTCGGGTCGACCATCTCCCAGATGGTCGAGGATCGTCTGGGGGACGATCCGGCCCGATGCTCGGCGATGCCAGCGAGCTACGCTCGCCGCCCCTCCACCGTCCTGCGGACGGTCCCCCTCCCCGAGACAAGCTCGGGGAGGATAAGGCGGTCCTCGCGTCCCCCGCCGTGCGCGCGCGGGCCAAGGACCTCGGAGTCGATCTGGCGGAGGTGAAGGCCGATGGTGATCGCGTCCGCCATGCCGATCTCGATGCCTACCTGCGCTACGGCACCGGGCAAGGCTACCACACGCCGGGCGCGAGCCGGGCACGGCCCGACGAGCCGGTGCGCGTCATCGGCCTGCGCCGCCGGATCGCGGAGAACATGGCGGCGTCAAAGCGCGCGATCCCGCACTTCACCTATGTCGACGAGATCGACGTGACCGCGCTCGAAGGCATGCGTGGCGACCTCAACGACAACCGCGGATCGCGTCCTAAGCTGACGATGCTGCCGTTGATGATCGTCGCGATCTGCCGTGCGCTGCCTGAATACCCGATGCTCAACGCGCGCTATGATGACGAGGCGGGGGTGGTCACGCGATCGGGGCGCGTCCACCTAGGCATGGCGACGCAGACCGATGCCGGGCTGATGGTGCCCGTGATCCGCGACGCGCAGGATCGCAACGTGTGGCAGCTCGCGACCGAGATCGTCCGACTGGCGGAGGCGGCGCGGAACGGAAAGGCGAAGAGCGAGGAACTGTCCGGCTCGACGCTGACGATCACGTCGCTAGGACCGCTCGGCGGGATCGCGACGACGCCGGTCATCAACCGACCGGAGGTGGCGATCATCGGCCCCAACAAGATCGTCGAGCGGCCGGTTTTTACAGGAGGAAGCGACGAAATCCGCCGGGCGAAGCTGATGAACCTGTCGATCAGTTGCGACCATCGCGTGGTCGACGGCTGGGACGCGGCGAGCTTCGTCCAGGCGGTGAAACGCTATCTGGAGACGCCGGTGCTGCTGTTCGCGGACTGATCTTCGCGAACAGCGCACCGGCGCCGAAGTGTCAGACCCCGCGACCGGTGAACAGCTTCACGAGAACGACGATCACGGCGATCACCAGCAGGATGTGGATCAGTCCGCCGGCGATATGGAAACCCAGGCCCAACGCCCAGAAGATCACGAGGATGACGGCGATGGTCCACAACATATCGGCTCTCCAGTTGAATACGGAAGCGTAACGTCATTGCAGCGTCCGCGTTCCGCCGCGCTCAGACGATCTCGAACAGCCCGGCCGCGCCCATGCCGCCCGCGGTGCACATCGAGACGACGACGTAGCGGACCCCTCGCCGACGCCCTTCGACCAGCGCGTGCCCGATCAGGCGGCTGCCCGTCATGCCGAACGGATGCCCGATCGCGATCGCGCCGCCGTTGACGTTGTACGTGTCGGGATCGATGCCGAGATGATCCCGGCAATAGAGGCACTGGCTGGCGAAGGCTTCGTTCAGTTCCCATAGCCCGATGTCCGCGACCGTCAGCCCGGCGCGCGCGAGCAGCTTGGGGATCGCGAAGATGGGTCCGATCCCCATCTCCTCGGGGCCGCAGCCCGCAACCTGGAAGCCGCGGTAGATGCCCAGTATCTCGCGTCCTTCGGTCTCGGCCGTGGCGCGGTCCATCACGATCTGAGCGGCGGCACCGTCGGATAGCTGGCTGGCGTTGCCCGCGGTCACCGTCTCGCCCGGCGCGCTGAACTGGCCGCCCGGCCACACGGTCTTCAGCCCCGCGAGCGCCTCTGGCGTCGTGCCCGCGCGGATGCCTTCGTCCTGGCTGACCGTCACCGTCTCCGTACCCGTCCGGGTGCCGGCCTTGTCGAGGATCGCCTTCTCGACCGTGATCGGCGCGATCTCCTTATCGAACGCGCCGGTCTCGGCGCCCCGGGCGGCGCGCTGCTGGCTTTGCGCGCCATAGGCATCCTGCGCAGCGCGGCTGATGCCGTAGCGGTCGGCGACGATCTCTGCCGTCTCGATCATCGGGATGTAGGCGGCAGGTTCCTTCGCCGTCACGCTCTCGTTGACGAAGCGGGGCGCGTCCTTGGTGACCGTCAGGCTGATCGATTCCATCCCGCCCGCCAGCGCCACGTCGATCTCGTCGCACATGATCGACCGTGCGGCGAGCGCGACGGCGGTGAGGCCGGATCCGCATTTGCGGTCGAGCGTGAAGGCCGGCACGCTTTGCGGCAGACCCGCGGCGAACAGCGCCATGCGGCCTGCGTTGCCCCCTTGCGTCCCCCACTGGTTGCCGACGCCCCAGAACACGTCGTCGATCCGCGCCGGATCAATGCCGGCCCGCTCGACGGCGGCGTTCATCACATGGGCGCCCAATACCGGCGCCTCCGTCATGTTGAACGCACCGCGATAGGCTTTGCCGATCGGGGTACGGGCGGTGGCGACGATCGCGGCTTCACGCATGAACGGCTCCTGACGGGATTTTCGGTTCGCAGGTACGGTCCGCCGACCGGAACCGCAAGCCGGTCGACAGTCAGGATCAGAGGGGCTGGCTTCGCCGGCGCGTCGCCGCGGCCTGTCCGTCGGCGATCGTCGCGCGGGACACATGAACCCCGTGTGGCAAAGTCGTCGCGGTCGGATCGATCACCGCGCGGGCCTGTTGTCCTCCTGCAACCATGACCCATCGCTCGCAGGCGCGGCATGGAAAGGAAACGACAATGACGACAATCGCCGCCGTGCTGTTCGACCTCGACGGGACGCTGATCGACAGCAACGAACTGCACGTCTCCGCCTGGCGCGAGGTGTTCGCCGATGCCGGTCATCATGTGTCTGACGAGCGTCTCCGTGGTCAGATCGGCAAGGGCGGCGACAAGTTGGTTCCCGCAGTGCTTCCCGATGCGACGCAGGACGAGCAGGAGGCGCTGTCCGACGCGCATGGCAAGCTCTTCAAGAGCCGGTACATCGTCCGCGCACGACCGTTTCCCGGCGCGCGCGTGCTGCTGGCCCGGCTGGCGGAGGCGGGCGTGAAATTGGTGCTCGCCACGTCGGCGTCACGGGGGGAGCTGGATCATTATGTCGCGCTCCTCGATGCAAAGACGCTGATCGCGGCGTCCACGACGATCGACGACGTCGCCCAGTCAAAGCCGGCCCCCGACGTCTTCGCCGCGGCCTTGAAGAAGGTCGGCGTCGATGCCGGTGCGGCGGTCGCGGTGGGTGACTCGCCGTTCGACATGGAGTCCGCCCGCAAGGCCGGCATCGCTCCGGTCGGCGTACGATCGGGCGGGTTCGACGACGGGGCGCTGACCGAGGCGGGAGCCGTCGCGCTCTACGACGACGTCGCGGATTTGCTCGCGCGACTGGACGGCTCGCCGCTCGCGCCGCGCTGACGGCTGCGCGCATGACGATGTGGTTCACCAGCGACACGCATTGGGGCGATCATCGCACGCTCAACATCGGGCGGCGACCATTCGCTTCGACGGCCGAGATGGATGCCGCGCTGGTCGCCAACTGGAACGCGGTCGTCGCGCCGGAGGACGAGGTGTGGCATCTCGGCGACGTCGCGCGGCGCCCGGCGGATGTGTCCGCGCTGCTGGCGACGCTTCACGGGACCAAGCACCTGCTGCGCGGCAACAACGACCCGCCCGAGACGCTGGCTGCCAACGGCTGGGCGAGCGTCGCCGACTATGCGGAGCTGGAGCTCGACGGGCACTTGCTGGTGCTGGGCCATTACCCGTTCCGGAGCTGGAACCGACAGGGTCGGGGGGCGATCAACCTGCACGGGCACAGCCATGGCCGATTGAAGCCGATGCTGCGGCAGTATGACGTCGGCGTCGACGCGCGCGGCTTCGCGCCGATGACACTGGCGATGGTAGATGGACGGTCGGACTTCGGGCGCCGCAGGGTTTCTAGCGCTACCTGAGCGGCCGGGTATGGGGGAGAGCGAACCAGCAGCGTTTTTCTCGAAGGTCAGCGAGCGCAAGCGTTTGGCATCAGATTCGATCGGCAGCGTGGATCTCTAGTTCTCTCGTCTAATCCTTTCGGGCGAATAGACGGTAGCGCTGGCGCCATGCTCCTACCTCGTCCTGCAGATGTGCGGGTGCCTGGGTTCCCGAGATGACATGGCAGGCAATATCGTGCTCAGGGTGCATCAGCATCTTCTTCGATCCGTCGCTGAACCAGACCGGGACCAGTCGATCGCACAAGCTGTCGAGCACTCTCGCCGCCGTGCCGTTCTCGATCGCCGTGCTGCCGGCGAGCATACGGATGTTGATCGAGACGGCTTCGAGACAGTTCTGCGGCTCGCGAACGAAGTTGAGCGACACCAGAAGGCCAGACCGATCCGGCCGGGCCTCCTCGGGCAGGGCTGCGATCCGTCGCCAGGCGCAGAACCATGTTCTGCAGATGCCAGGTCGTATGGCGTGGATACCGCAGCCGCGCGATGCCAGGTGAGCGCATGGCGTTTCCGCGGGCTTCTTGAAATTCGGGGCATCCACCTTGAGAAGCGTGCAGCACACCGTGCAATCGCCGCAGGTTCGATCACCCAGGACCGGACCCAGCAGGGTGGTTTCCAGGTCTGTGTCGGACTGCATCCGCATGGTGACTGCTCTTGGCTGGGGCGGAGGACAAGACGCCGGTCATAGTTCAAGGCACGCTTAGCCGCCACGTGTTGATTTCCGCTACGAGTTGACCCGGGGAGTGCCGAGTTTCCGCTGAGAAG
>NZ_CAXSHM010000050.1:0-14644 GCF_964237335.1 uncultured Sphingomonas sp. | reverse complement strand
GCGGCAATCCACTTATCCAAGCCGCGAGCCTGTGCAGACAAACCGAGCCACCTCTTTCCGACAAGGCCAGATCTGGGTATCGGTGGCCTTCATGCTCGACAGGCACGACAAGCTGACACCGATGTTGCCGTAGTGGAGGTGTCCGACCGGTGCCTTCAAGAACGGCCAGGATTACGGACCGTCGACTCGCGGTTGCCCGATTGCCTCAATCCCATCAGTCTCAAAGCACGAGCGATCGTGCTGTAGGACACCGGGCCACCACGCGGCGCCGTCAGGCCATGGTCCTTGCAGAGGCGGATCAATCTGCTGACCCGTGGCAGGCTGTCAGCCTGTCCGGTATGCCGGCGATGAGCGCGGATTGCCTCTTCGACGCACCGGATCACCGGCTCGGCACGGGTGTAGGCCCGGGCCCGCCGTGCGTCGTTGACAGAAGCTCGATATCGTCAATGCCGTCCATCATTCCTGCCGGTGGTAGCACAGGCTCTGCCTGACGATCACCAGCCCTCGAGCGAGCCCAAAGCCCCAATGTCGGGCAGCAGCGACTTTGCGGTCCGCAGCCCACCCGCTATCCCGGGACGGTAAGGACAGCACGCATATGACGGTGATCGGTACGAGGATCGATGAGGCAGGCACGCTGATCCGCGAGGGCGGCGCGTTCTATCTGCGCCGCGATCTCGGCGGACGCTACCAGCTCGAGCTTCAGCGCACACCGGTGGACCTTGTCGAGAAGCGGGTCCAACTTGTCGGGACCCTGGTTGGCAAGGATCTCGTGAACGCCGATGGCGTGGCAGCCGCCTGAGCGTTGCGAGCAGATAGGCTTCTACGAGCCGGCTTCGTCGGCAACCGCGTGCCAGAACCCGGCCTTGCGGCCGTGGTCATTACGAAGGCACCGGATGTAGTCGTCATGCGACAGCGCAGTTCCGAAATCCTCGATGCGGGTCGCAAGCCCCTCGGCCTCGCTCAGGTGGCGCGCGGCGTGTTTGTAGCGCGAGCTGCGCGCCTTCCCGAGCGTGAAGTCGATCATTGCGCGAAGGAGCAGGCTCGCCGCGAGCGGGTGGCGTTCGCTCAGCGTGTCTGCGGCCGGCCCCAGGAGCTCGTACAGGTCGCCGTTCAGCTCGCTCGCGCGGGCTAGCGCTAGCCGACTGGCCTGGTCCAGCGCCGGCCAGCCGGTCAGGAAGGCCAGCGCCTCGTGGATATCTCGATGTCCAAGCGCATAGGTCAGGGCGCGCTGTTCCGCCTCGAAATCATCGAAGTCCGGCAGCCGGCGCAGGTGTTCTCGCAGGTGAGTGGCATCAAGCGTCGCCTCGAACCGCTCCCACCGAAACGCCTGCGCGTCGTCGGCACGGCCGAGCGCCTCGAGCGTGTCGAGCCGGGCTTGCTCCCATTCGATCGACGGCAGGCGCCGGTTGTCATAGTCCACCCGTTCGAGTGCCGCCCAGGCGTCGTCCACACGGCTCGCAGCGAGCAGTCGCCTGGCGATCTGGGCGGCGACGACAGGGGCGGTGCGGGCGGCATCATCGAACTGGGCGATGTAGCCGTCCACGTCACCGCGCTGGTCGGCAAGCTGCTGGAGGATGTGCGTCGCGGTCCGCCGACGACGTGTCGCCTCCATCTTGTCGGCGTACATCGGACCCTTCAGGCCCCACCCCACGACGACGCGCTCGGAGGGGGCAGGCGTGGCCAGCGGTTCGGACTGCCATGCGGTCGTTCGATCGCGCAGCATGTCCAGACCTCTGGGGCCAAGGGCAGGGGCCAGGATCTCGATCAGCCCGTCCCACTGGCCATAGCCGTTGTCGCACACTGCCTCGAACGTCAGCTCGACGAGGGTGTCGGGATCGATCCGTCCTGCCTGAGCCAAAGCCCCGAGCTCTCGTGTCGCTCCGCGGAAGATGTCCGCCAATCGTCCGCTGCCATCGCCGCTGCGGGCGAACACACTGTCAGCGCACGAAACCAGCCGCCACACGAGTTGGAACGCCGTGCGCGGGTCGGTCGGCGCGACCTTCGCCAAGATTGCGGCGCGCTGTGCGGTGAGATCTACCATCAGCGGTTTGACCTTCTGCCAGTCGACATAGGTTTTGGACCGGCTGATCGCCGCCAACCGCTTGCCGATTTCGCGCGCCGCTTCCTCCGGCCCGGCGTTGCCGGCCAACTCCAGGCGCAGACGACGCTGCGCGACCGCGTTGCCGGTGCTGACCTCGATGAGCAACTCGGCCAGCTTGGCGGAACCAAGCGCTTCCAGGTTCTTGGCGTTGAGGGTCTTGGCGGGCATGTGCCCTGTTATTACGCGAACGATGGCTGCTCAAGCCGAGGTCGTTCCCATTACTGCCCCAGCGGCAACGAAGCCGTGATCTCACGATGACGCTGCCACAATGATTACAAGTAGCCCTCGATCTTCACGGCCACAGTTACTAAGTGGATCATGCTGCTTCTTCCGATAGCGACTTTGCTGTCAGTAGCAATCGCCCATCCAGGAGCTATTCCTTGCCAGAAGACCAGAACTCGACCGTCGAACTCGCCACCGAACTCACCGTAGCATGGCTGAGCAATGCCAACACGCGCGTCCACGCCGACGACGTGCCGGCCTTCCTCTCCCGCATGCATGAGGCGCTGAATGGCCTCAATGCGCCTGCGGCGCCAGTCGCCGAGGAGCGCGCGCCCGAGCCCGAGTACACGCCCGCCGTGTCGGTGCGGAAGTCGCTTGCGTCGAAGGACCACGTCATTTCGATGATCGACGGCAAGCCGTACAAGACGCTGCGCCGGCATCTCTCGTCCAACGGCATGACGCCTGACGAATACCGCCAGCGCTACAATCTGAAGTCGGACTATCCGATGGTGGCGGAGAGCTACTCCACGCATCGCCGCGAGATGGCACACAAGATCGGTCTCGGGCGGAAGCCGGGGCAGAAGGTCGCGAGTGCACCGGAGCCGGTGGCCGAGGCGCCCAAGCGGGGCCGCAAGCCAAAGGCGGCCAGTTCGAACGTCGATCAGTCCGGCGGCAACGAAGCCGATAACAGCTGATCATGAGCCATGCCGGGCGGATTATCGCCCGGCATGGCTATCGGCGGCAGCGGTGGGTCGATCGTCGCCCGGTTCGCGCTCGTCGGCGGCTCAGCCCTTCTTGGCGGTCAGGTGGGCGCTGAGATACTTGTTCATCTCGAACATGCTCGCCGACTTCTTGCCGAACACCTTCTCCAGTTTCTCGTCCGCGTTGATCTGACGCCGGTCCTTGGGATCCTGCAGATCGTGCTTCTTGATATACTCCCAGACCTTGCTGACGACCTCGCTGCGCGGCAGGTCGTCCTTCCCGACGATCTCGGCGAGCTCGGGGGAGGGCGTGACGGGTGCGGTGATCCCGCCGCGGGCACCGCCTGCCGGCTTGCCGGTCTTCTCGACCTTCTTCTCAGCGGCCTTGGTCTCATCCTTGCCGCGCTTCGTCGCCGTCCGTGCCATGTCTAACCCCCGGTGGTCGTGTTGAACGATGCTTGCGTTATGCCGTGCAGTCCTACCCGTGTCTCTGGCTAACGGCGCTGTTGGCTCAGCTGGCTTGCTGTTGCCGGATGCAGGCACGCCGGAACCGCTGGCGCTCCTTGCCGTGCAGGTTCTTGGTGTCTGCCTCGGCCGAACACGCCAGCGAGGCAGCCGAGCGCTCGCCCGGCACCGATGCGGGCCTGATCGCAGCCGGAGCGGCCGGTGCCGATGGCGCGAACGACCCCGGCGAGATCGTGACCGTCGCGAGCGCTTTGTCGAGCACTGCCGCAAGCCGGACACCGGCGCGTTCCAGCTGCACCGCGGCAGCGGCCTGGGCTTGCTCGGCATAGCCTGCCGGAAGGGCAACTGGCGTCGCGTCCTGCGGGCAACCAGCGGGTGAGCCGATCGTGTAGGCGGTCGAACGGGCCACCTGGAACGCCTCCTGCGCCCAACTCGTCGGCGTGCCCTGTTGCCATTGCTGGCGAAGGGCTGGCGTGATCCTGGCGCGCAGCGTCGCGGCGACCTGCGCCGGGTCGGTCCCGAACGCCTCCACTACAGCCGTATCCCAATAGGCATGAAGGTTCTGGGTGCGCGATCCACCAAGGCTGAGCAGCACGCAGTTGCCGCCGCGATCGTGGTTGTCGGACGCGTGCAGCGGCTGGTGCATGTCGCCGACGAAGTGGAGCAGGTATTTGAGCGCGAGCAGCCGTTCGGCCGGCGCGGTGCCCGGTGCCGCCAGCTCGGCGGAGAACTCCTGGACCTTGTCGACCACGCAGTCCTGCGCCGGGCCGGCGCTGGCCGGCTGGTCGGGCGCGGGATGGCCAAAGCAGGCCGCGTCCAGATCGGGATGATCGAGCTCGGTATCGACGAAGTGCCACTGCGCCGTCTCGCGATGCCCGTGTCCGCGATAGACGTCCGCCCAGGTCGCCTCGCTTGCCATGTCGTGCCCGGTCAGCGGATCGGTATCGGAGGCGAGCAGCGCGTCCACCTTGGCGCGCACGGCCGGGGCAAGCTCGCCACGGGCGATGTCGGCCACCACCTGATGGCCTTCGAAGCCCCAGGCGAACGCGGGAAGCGGCAGGATCGTGGCGGCGACGGCGAGCAGATGCGTGATGCGTTTCATATCTCGCGCCTGCAGTCCGCCGTGACGCGCTCAAGACGATCTCGCCAGCCTGGCCATGATCGCGAGCTTGGTGCTTGCAGGTCGAGGCCAGGGGCGTAGGTTACGCGCCATGCATGTCCCGACCGGCCCGGGTAACCGCCATCCTCACGGCACCGTCGGCGTCGCACTCGCCTGGTGTCTGACGATCGGCGCGATGGCCGTGCTCGTCTATCTGCTCTGGGTCTAGCGGGACGGGGTCTCCAGGCGCGGCCTGTCCGCGATACCTCGCGCGATCGCCGCGTTGCCGATCGTGACCTGCAGGGCTAGCTCGCACCGATGTGCAATCGCGCCCGCCTCGACGGCGACCCCGAAACCATCCACGAGCACTTCGGAGCGAGCTGGGCGGAAGACGTGGTCCGCCCCAACCGTGATCCGGTGGAGCTCGTGCCCAGGGCGAAGGCGTACGTGATCCGCACCGAGCGCGAGCGCCGCGCGCTCGACGTCATGAGCTGGGACGTGCTCGGCGGCCAAGCCAAATGGCCGATGACCAACGTCCGCAACCTTGCACTTCCGCAATGGCGGCGACTGGCGGAGAAGCCCGAGAACCGCTGTTTGATGCCGGTGACGGAGTTCTGTGAATGGACGCCCGAGCCGATCGATTTGGGCGATGGCAAGAAGCCGGTCCGCGGCGAGATGTGGTTCGCCGTGCCCGAGCAGCCGATGTTCGCGATCGCCGGGTTCTGGCAGCAGACCGTTAAGGGGCCGGGCTGCACCATGGTCACCTGCGATCCCAATGCCCTCGTCGCGCCGATCCACCCCAAGGCAATGGTCACGATCCTGCACGAGGCGGACTGGGCTCGCTGGCTGAGTGGCAGCTACGACGATGTGGTCGCGCTGCAGCGGCCGTATCCGGCCGATCGGCTGACGGTGCGGGGGCCGGTGTTTCCGACGCGGCAGGGTCGATGAATCTAGGACCGGGTTCAGCGGAGTCCCAGTTCGACCCATCGAAACCCGCTTGACCAAGGCCAGCCATTAACGGAACATAGAAGGAACATATAGAGTCTAGCCCTCATGTTCCCAGCTCCTGATTCCCTGCCGCCCAGCATCGCCCATCTCCGAACCATAGCGATGCCGGTCGCGGATCACCGAGTGATCGCCTTCGGGGTGGAGGCATTAGACGGCCGGCTCGGCGGGGGTCTGCGGGCTGGCGCGCTCCACGAAGTGGCGGCGCGGACGTGCTCGCTGGTCGATGACGCCGCGGCCACGCTGTTCCTGGCCGGCATCGCGGCTCGGGAAGCCAGGGCGATCGGCGGCCCGGTGCTGTGGGCGAGCTGCCGCAACGATCTCTACGCACCCGGCCTGGAGCAGGCGGGCCTCGCTTCGGCCGACGTGATCTACGCCCAACCGCGTGATGACGCTGCACTCCTCGCCGTCGTCGAGGATGCGGTGCGCGACGGGACGCCGTCGGCGATCGTCGCGGAAGCGGGCAGGGTCTCGATGGTGGCGACCCGGCGGCTACAGCTCGTCGCCGCCGACGCCGATATGCCGGTACTGCTTCTACGCCGTCGGCGTAGCCGCGCGCTGGATCCGTTGAGCGAGCCGTCGGCGGCATGGACGCGCTGGCGGATCGCCAGCGTGCCATCGGAACGCCTCGGCGTCGCCGGCGTCGGCCGACCGCGCTGGTCGGTCGAGCTCGCGCGTCAGCGTGGCGGCGAACCATTCTCCCTGATCGTGGAGGGATGCGATGAGACGGGTCGTCTCGCTGTTCCTGCCGCACTTGGCCATCGAGCGGCTGAGACGGCTGGAACGGGTCGCGCCGCGGCTGCCTGAGCGCTCCGCGCTCCAGCTGCCTGTCGACGACGATCCCGGCGCCTGTTCCGTCCCCCAGGGCGGCGGCTGGCGTCCTGGCGCGCGCTGGGCGCGCACGGAGACGACGCGAGCGGACGTGGAGCAGCAGATTGCGGCGCTGCCGACCCATGCGCAACCGCCTATGCGCGAGCTTGGGCGGCGATCGGAGGGGGCTGCACATCCGTTCAGGGCAACCGCTGGGCCTTCACAGGCGCGCCGGGCCGAAGGCGGGGTGCCATCCTCGCAGCACATACCCGTGTTACAGCTACCACCTGTACTACAGGCCCCGCTTGCCCTCATCGACAAGGTCGGACGGCGCGAGGAGATCGTTGCGGTCTGTCCTGCGGCAGCGGCGCTCGGCATCTACGTCGGCATGGCGGCTACCCATGCGCGTGCGCTGGTCTCCGACCTGGATTTTAGACCAGCCGAGCCACGGGCCGATGCGGCACTCCTCGATCGGCTCACCTTGCTGGCGGTGCGGCGCTGGACGCCGATCGCGGCAACCGCGCCGCCCGACGGCATCTGGCTGGACCTGACCGGCTGCGACCATCTCCATGGCGGCGAGGAGCGTTTCTGCCGGCACCTGCATGCTTTCTGCGAGCGCGCCGGCTTCACCGCGCGGGTCGCGCTGGCCGACACCCCCGGCGCTGCCCATGCGGTCGCCCGGTCCGGCGCTGACGACATTGTCGTCGTGCCGATCGGCAACACCATCGACGCGCTTTCGTCGCTCCCGATCGCCGCGCTGCGGCTGAGCGATGGCGCGCTCGGCGCGGCACGACGGTTCGGGTTCGAGCGCATCGCGGATCTGCTGCCGGTCGCGCGCGGGCCGCTCGCGCGCCGGCTTGGCCTTCCGGCGATCACGCGGCTCGACCAGGCGATCGGGGCGGTCGCCGAGCCGATCAGCTCACGCGAAGATCCGAGTGTGCCGATGGTCGAGCGCCGCCTGCTGGAGCCGATCGTAACGGCGGAGGCGATCGCGCAGGTCATGGCGGACCTGCTCGACGATCTCGCCGAGCTGCTCCGGGCAAGAGGGCTGGGCGTGCGGGCCCTCCGCCTGACCGGCCTCCGCGTCGACGGCGGCGAGCAGATCGTCGCGATCGGCACATCGCGGCCGACCCGCGAGGTGCCGCATCTTCTGCGGCTGCTGAAGCTCCGGATCGAACGCATTGATCCGGGCATGGGGCTCGAGCAGTTCGTGCTCGTCGCCCCGCATACCGAGCCGCTCGACGCGGTCGATCTCGGAGCGGTGCTGGCCGGCGAGACGCGGTCACGCGATCCGGCACGGCTCGTCGATGTGGTGGCGGGCCGGATCGGCACGCGAGCGGTCTTCCGGATCGCACCGGTCCCCAGTCACGTCCCGGAGCGCGCGGTCACCGTTGCCGAGCCGGTAGAGGCACCGGGCCGCTGGCCGCTCTGGCAGCGGCCGGTACGGTTGCTCGCCCGACCAGAGCCACTGCACGGTATCATTGCCCTGCTCCCCGATCAGCCGCCACGCCGGTTCGAGTGGCGGGGCAGATCGTACAAGGTCGTTGCCGGCGATGGTCCCGAGCGTATCCACGGCGAGTGGTGGCGGCGCGACGCGGAGGTGTGGGCGGTCCGCGACTATTATCGGGTCGAGGACGGCGAGGGCGGTCGCTGGTGGGTGTTCCGCCGCGGTGACGGGTTCGAGGCAGCCACCGGCGATCTCAGCTGGTGGATGCACGGCATGTTCGCATGACGGCCTATGTCGAGCTGCAGGTTCTCACCCACTTCTCGCTGCTGCGCGGGGCCTCCAGCCCCGGAAGAGCTGTTCTCGGCCGCGGCGCTGCTCGGCTACCCGGCGATCGGCATCGGCGATGTCGGCACCGTCGCCGGCGTCGTCCGTGCCTGGGAGGCGCAGAAGGGGACGGGCGTTCGCTCGATCGCCGGCGCGCGGGTCGATCTCGCCTGCGGGCGGTGCCTGATCCTCTATCCGACCGATCGCCCCGCCTGGTCACGGCTGACCCGCCTGCTCACCGTCGGCAAGCGCCGGGCAGGGAAGGGCGGCTGCGAGCTGCACTGGCACGACCTCGCGGCCTGGTCGGACGGCGTGATCGCGATCCTGCTGCCGCACGAGGCGGACGAGGCGAACCGGGCGGCGCTGGCCGATCTGAAGGCGCTCTACGGTCGGCGCGGCTACATGGCGCTGTTCCAGCGCCGCAGACCCAACGACGCGGTGCGGATCGATGCACTGGCGCGGCAGGCCGGCGCTGCCGGCGTGCGCGCCGTCGTCACCGGCGACGTGCTGTACCATGCGCCCGAAGCCCGGCTGCTTCAGGACGTGGTGACGGCGGTGCGCGAGAAATGCACCGTGGACGAGCTTGGGCTTCGCCGGGAGGTCAACGCCGATCGGGGACTGAAGTCGCCGGGCGAAATGGTGCGGCGGTTCCGCGACTATCCCGATGCGCTGCGCGCCAGCGTCGACATCGCGCGCGCCTGCACCTTCGACCTGGGCGAGCTCGCCTACCAATACCCGCATGAGCGGCTGGTCGAGGGGCTGAGTGCGCAGGCCGCGTTGGAGAAGCTCGCGACGGAAGCGGTCGACCGCATGTTCGACGGCACCGTGCCACCGGCATACCGGACCCAGATCGCGCACGAGTTGCGGCTGATCGGCGAGCTTGGCTACGCGCCGTATTTCCTCACGGTCTTCGCGATCGTCCGCGAAGCGCGACGGCGCGGGATCCTCTGTCAGGGCCGAGGCTCGGCCGCCAATTCCTGCGTCTGCTTCGTGCTCGAGATCACCTCGATCGACCCGATCAAGCACGAGTTGCTGTTCGAGCGGTTCGTGTCGGGCGAGCGGCGCGAACCGCCCGATATCGACGTCGACTTCGAGCATGAGCGCCGCGAGGAGATCATCCAGTGGATCTACGAGACGTACGGTCGCGACCGCTCCGCGCTGACGGCCGTGGTCCAGCGCTACCGCGCGCGCGGCGCGGTCCGCGATGTCGGCAAGGCGATGGGGCTGCCCGAAGACCTGACGTCGTCGCTCGCGGGCTTGGTGTGGGGCTGGTCGGCCGAGGGCGTCGGCGAGAAACAGGTCAATGAGCTCAACCTCGACATGGCCGACCGCCGGCTGCGGCTGACGCTCGATCTCGCGAGGCGGCTGATCGGCGTTCCGCGGCACATGAGCCAGCATCCGGGCGGCTTCGTCCTCACCCATGATCGCCTCGACGACCTCGTGCCGATCGAGCCGGCGGCGATGGAGGATCGCCAGATCATCGAGTGGGACAAGGACGATATCGACGCCCTCAAGTTCATGAAGGTGGACATCCTCGGCCTGGGCATGCTGGGCTGCATGAACCGGGCGTTCAACCTGCTCGAGGAGACGAAGGGCGTCCGCCTCGGGCTCGCCGATCTCCAGGATGACGATCCGGCCGTGTTCGCCATGATCTCGAAGGCCGACACGCTCGGCACCTTTCAGATCGAGAGCCGCGCCCAGATGTCGATGCTGCCGCGCATGAAGCCCAGGCGCTTCTACGATCTCGTCATCCAGGTCGCGATCGTCCGTCCCGGGCCGATCCAGGGCGACATGGTCCACCCGTATCTCCGGCGGCGCGAAGGGCTCGAAAAGCCGGAATATCCGCGGCCCGAGTTGCGGGCCGTTTTGGAGAAGACGCTCGGCGTGCCGCTCTTCCAGGAGCAGGCGATGAAGGTCGCGATCGTCGGTGCCGGGTTTACGCCGGCGGAGGCGGACCAGCTGCGACGCGCCATGGCGACGTTCAAGGTCACCGGCGGCGTGTCGCACTTCTCGGAGAAGCTCATCGAGGGAATGGTCGAGCGCGGCTATCCGCGCGAGTTCGCCGAGCGCACGTTCCGCCAGCTCGAAGGGTTCGGGTCCTACGGCTTTCCCGAGAGCCACGCCGCCAGCTTCGCGAAGATCGCCTACGCGTCGGCCTGGATGAAACACCATCATCCCGACGTGTTCTGCGCGAGCCTGATGAACGCGCAGCCGATGGGCTTCTACGCGCCCGCGCAGATCGTTCGCGACGCGCGCGAGCATGGCGTCGAGGTCCGGCCACCCTGCATCAATGCCAGCCGCTGGGACTGCACGCTGGAGCCGACCGGCGGGCGCTATCTCGCCGTCCGGTTGGGCCTGCGCCAGGTCCGTGGCTTGTCCAACGCCGACGGGGCAGCGATGGTCGGTGCGCGCAGCACCTGCGCCTTCGAGTCCGTCGAAGATGTCTGGCGGCGATCGGGTGTCCAGCGCGCCGCGATCGAGAAGCTCGCCGATGCCGACGCCTTCCACGCCTTCGGCGCGGATCGCCGGCACGGCCTGTGGAAGGTGAGGGGGCTCGGCGAAGCGCCGTTACCGCTGTTCGCCGCGGCGGACCGCATGGCGGAGGCGATCAGCGCCGAGGGCATCGAGCCCGATGTCGTGCTTCGGCCGCTGACCGACGGCCGCGAGGTGATCGAGGATTATCGGGCCTTGCAGCTGTCGCTGCGCGCGCATCCGCTGGCGTTCCTGCGCGACGAACTGGCACGGCGCGGGGTGACCCGCTGTAGCGACCTCGCCGGCATCCGCGATGGCCGGCACGTCGAGGTCGCCGGCATCATCCTCGTCCGCCAGAAGCCGGGCAGCGCCAAGGGCGTGCTGTTCATCACGATCGAGGACGAGACCGGGATCGCCAACGGCATCCTGTGGCCCGATCGTTTCGAGGCGCAGAGGCGTACCGTCATGTCGGCCTCGATGATCGGCATGAAGGGCAGGGTGCAAAAGGAAGGCGAGGTCATCCATGTCATCTGCGATCGGATCATCGACCATGGCGACCTGCTGCACCGGGTCGGGGACATGTCGTTCCCGCATCGCACGGGGCGCGGCGATGCGGGCCAGCATCCAGGCTCTCCGGACCGCGGCGACAAGGGTTGGAGCCCGGAGCCGCGGAATTGCTACTGGCCGCCTCATGCCGACGGCATGGACCCCGAGGAGGTCGTGCGGTTCAAGTCGCACGATTTTCGTTGAGCGATGGCGAAGCTCGCCCGCCATCAGCGCGTCGTCATCGCGCTATCGGTCCATATCCTTCGCAGCGGCGTGGCTCGTTGCTCGGACGCGCGCGTAGACGGTGTGGAGGTTCGTCTCGCGCTGCGGTGCCTGTTGCCGCATTGCCCGGAGCGTTGGCCGCTTGAGCTTTATTGGGATGCGGCACGCCAGGAGAATGAGATCGGCAGGGCGCAGGGCGTGACCGCTGCGTTCAATGGCATTGTTCGTCAGCTACGCCGCGCAGGCCGGTATCAGGACGTGCTGGATCAGTGAGATGAGAGCCGCCCGCATCGTCGGCCGAGATCCTCGCGCCGATGCCCTCGATGTACTGGATCCAACCGGCTGACGCTGCCGTGCTGCAGGGGCTTCAGCCTTCCACGTCGGCCGCCGTCAGCAGGATCGGCGGCTCCCCGCCGAGCCGCTTGACGAACTCGCGTTGCGCTATGCGGTGAATGTCACTCTCGAACTCGATGAAAACCTCGAGGGCAGTTTCGCTGTCGAGCGTATCGCGATCGGGATCGAGAAGCTGCGTCAGGGCCTCGGTGGTCATGAGGAACTCGACCAAGCCCAGGTTGGTGGTGCCGGTGAAGCCGACGCTCTCGCGTTCGGCAACCCAGTACCAGTCCCCCATCTCGAAACGGACGCTGGGAGCGGCCATGGCAGCTTACTCCTCGGTCGGGCCGGAAGCGGGCAAGTGGTCGGCCAGAGCTGCAATGCCTTCACCAGTGAACGTCGTGTTGGAGGCGCCGTCGATCTGCACGGGATGCTCCACCGTCAGGATGGCGGCCGCTTGATGATCGGGGTCCAGCTTGCTCCAATCGCGAACTGCCCGCTCGAGGTTGGTGACTTCAGCGACATCGTTGTCGCCGCGGGGGACGTTCTCCAGCGACGCGCTCATCCGCCAGTTGATTTCGGGGGTTTTGGCGCTTTCACCCCAGGTCGCTTCCGTCATGATCGTCTACCTCTTCGCGTCTGGTTCTCGGCATTGCGGCGGTGATGGATGTAGCTTGGTAGAACGCGCCCCTGCCACTCTGGAGCTCGCAGGGCCTGGGCGTCAAAGACCGCGAGGGGCGACAGCGATAATATCGAGCTTTCGAAGGGCACGCGCCACGCGTTTGGCCTCGAGCAGCCCTATGCCGTTCGCGCGAAAGGCGCCGGCGAGTTGTCGCTCGGTCAATGGCGACGACACCTCGTCAAGGACGGCGAGCGCTGCTGCGCGCACCTCAGGGGGTGCAGCCTTCAGGACATCCAGGGCTGTCATTCTGCCTCGTAAACGTTGCTCGGTCTGATCGGCACACCAGCGCATAGTCTCGCATCGCGCGACTTGCACGTACCGCACTCTGGTGCGGCGATCTGACGGGTAAGCCGCCGCCTCGGACGCGCGGCGAGAGATTGCCGTATCTGTGGTATCGCCCAGCGAGGCATGCGCGCGGCGCTGACGGCATAGGCGTCGAGATCGGTATATCTCGACTGCTCATTTAAGGTCGTGTATAGCGTACCGTATGGCCCGCACGGGCGTTTATATGAGACGCTAGATGCGGTCGACCGTCGCTGATACCCTTCCGCCTCGCGTGAGGCGCAGCCTGGCGAAACTCGGCGCCGATATTGCGCTGGCGCGCAAGAAGCGCAGCCTCACCGTCGTCATGATGGCCGAACGGATCGGTGTGGCCAAGAGCACGTATCTCAAGCTGGAGAAAGGCGATCCGACCGTCGCGCTGGGCACATACGCCATGGCCTTCTTCGTTCTGGGATTCGGCGACAGCCTCGGAGAGATCCTCGACGCCAAAAAGGACGAGCAGGGTCTGTTGCTCGACGTCGAGCGCATGCCGCAGCGGGTCCGCAGACCCAAACCGCCTGTCTCGCTGTGAGGCGAACGATCGCAATCCAGATCGGCGACGAAGCCCGCGGCGTCGGATCGCTGCACTACAATCAGCAGGGGAGCCGCGAGAGCGCGGGCTTCGAATACGATGCCGCCTGGCTGGCCGACCCGGACCGCTTCGCCCTTGAGCCTGGGCTGCCGCTCGTTGCCGGCCCACAGTTCCACCGCAAGATTGGCACCGGCTCTGTCTTCCATGCCGCGATCGCGGACACCGAGCCGGATGGCTGGGGGAAGCGCGTTATCCAACGCGACCATGCCAAGCGGCGTCAGGACGCTCGCCGCCGGGGCGAGGAAGTTGACGCACGCGCTCTGAATGGCCTCGACTATCTGCTGGCGGTGGACGACGTCAGCCGGGTCGGCGCACTGCGTCTTGTCGATGAGCAGGGGCTTGCTCAGCGAGCGAACGAGGATGGCCGTCGCACGACGCCGCCTCTGATCGAACTGGGTCACCTTCTCGCGGCCAGTCGCGCGGTCGAGACGAACACGGAGACCGCAGCCGACCTCGCCTATCTGCGCGGCCGCGGCACGTCGCTAGGCGGTCTGCGCCCAAAATGCACTGTCGTCGATGACGACGGACACCTGTCGATCGGCAAGTTCCCGAGCGTCGCCGACGAGCGCTCGATCACGCGAGGGGAGGTGCTGGCGATGCGGCTTGCCCGCCGAGCCGGCATCGACGCGGCCGATGCTCGGCTGATCGAGAGCGACGGCGACGCGATCGCGCTGATCCGCCGGTTCGATCGCCCCGCGGGGGGCGGGCGGCTCATGTACGTCTCGGCGGCGACGATGATCGGTGCGGAGCCCGGCGACGCGCAGGAGCATTCCTATACCGAGATCGTCGATGCGCTCCGGGTGAATGGCAGCGCCCCAATGGCCGACATTGAGGAGCTATGGCGCAGGATCGCCTTTTCGATCCTCATCACCAACGTCGACGATCACCTGATGAACCACGGGTTCCTCCACGTGGACCGCGGCCTGTGGCGGCTGGCGCCAGCCTTCGACATCAACCCGTTTCCAGAGCGGCTGCGCGAGCTCAAGACCTGGGTCTCGGAAGAGGCCGGGCCGGAGGCGACCATCGACGCCCTGATGTCGGTCTTGCCGTACTTCCGCATCACCCAGCAACGCGCGAAGGAGATGCTGGCGCAGGTGGAGCAGGCTATCGCAAGCTGGCAGGACGAGGGACGTGCGCTCGGCATGACCAGCGCCGACCTCGACAGCTTTGCCGATGCTTTCGAACATGGCGAGCGCGCCGCCGCGCGAGCGGCATTCGCGTGAGGTTGCCCTCGACGTCGCGAACTGCAGCCTGTTGATTTGCACTGAGAGTTGACCCGGAGTTTTCATCGAGAAATGACCC
>NZ_CAXSHM010000049.1:0-14834 GCF_964237335.1 uncultured Sphingomonas sp. | reverse complement strand
CCGCAGAGAATGCGCAGATCGAGCCTGGCGATACGGTTGCGATCTGGGGCTGCGGTCCGGTGGGCCAGTTCGCGATCCGCTCCGCCCTCATGATGGGTGCCGGCCGCGTGATCGCGATCGACGAAGTGCCCGAGCGTCTCGCCATGGCCGAGGCCGGCGGCGCCGAGACAATCGATTTCAGTACGACCGACGTTTATGACGAGCTGCAGGCGCGGACTAAGGGACGCGGTCCCGACAGCTGTATCGATGCCGTCGGCTGCGAGGCCGCCGCTCACGGTGCCGCGGACGCCATAATGGACAAGGTGAAGGCCGGTATGATGCTTGCTACCGACCGCGTTCACTCGCTGCGACAGGCGATCATCAGCTGCCGCAAGGGCGGTACGGTGTCGGTGCCCGGCGTTTACGTCGGCATGGGCGACAAGCTTCCGATCGGGGCGGCCATGAACAAGGGCCTGACGATCAAGCTCGGCCAGACCCACGTGCAGCGCTATACCAAGCCGCTGCTGGAGAAGATCGTGGCTGGCGCCATCGACCCAAGCTTCGTCATCACCCACCCGGCCAGCCTGGAGGATGCGCCCGAGATGTATGCCAAGTTCCGCGACAAGCAGGACGGCGTCATCAAGGTGGTCATGCGCCCGCACGGCTGAACCGCATCGTCGCTGCGTCCCGATGCCTTGATCGCCGACGCAGCGACGACCCAAAAAACCGACGCTCAGGCGACCCTGCCCACCTCCCGAAACCGGGCATTCGTTCACGGTTCGATAGCTAAACATGAAAGATAGCCTTCAGGAAAGTACGAGACCTGAAAGGCACGGCCTGTGGAGTCCTCCGACCTCCGTGATGGCGTGTTTCTGCCCCTCGCCGCCTTCGAAGCTGTCGTTCGGCATGGATTGACCTGGCTGCAACCGTGAAGCCAGCAGAACCGCAGGCGCAAGGCGAAATGCGGCGGGGCTCGACGATGCTCGCCATCTGCCGTTCTCCGATGGACCTGCATCGCCGTGGCGCGTTTTGACATTATGGATATGGACGAAGCGCAGTCGCTCAACCTCCCCAAAAATAGCGGACCCGCGGTGCTCGGCAGTCGCATGTCCGGATCGACGGGCCCGCCAAGGTATGTGGCACAGCGGACTTTCCGGGAGATATCCACCTCCACGATCTCGCCTACGGCGTACTCTTCACCAGCCCAATGGCGCGGGGCCGGATCGTCCGGATGGACACGTCGATCGCGCTGGAGGGCGCGGGCGTGCTCGACGTCCTCACCTATCGTAACGTCGGCAACGCCGTTGCCCCGATTGGCCATATCATGGCCGATGGCTGGGCGAACAGCACGCTGCGGCCGCTCGCGTCGCCCAGATCCATTACGCCGGCCAGATCGTTGCCGTCGTTGTGGCTGAGACGCTCGAGCAGGCGCAGGCCGCCGCGCTGGCGATTCGAACCGGCTATGAAGCAGCGCCGCACGTCGGCGAACTCGGCGACGTGGGTGCGACCTCGGAGCCGCTCGCCGGCCTGCGCAAAGGCTTCGAGGGTCGCCACACCGGCGACTTCAATGCCGCGATTGCGCAGGCTGCCGCCAGCGTCGACGCGCGCTACACCACGCCGATCCAGCACCATAATCCGATCGAGCTGCCGACGACGACTTGCGTCTGGCACGACGATATGCTGACCGTATACGAGCCGACCCGGTTCGTCGGCGCCGCGCGCAACGGCCTGGCCGCGCACTTCGGCATCGATCCCGCCAAGGTGCGTGTCATCGCGCATTTCATCGGGGCCATTTCGGCTCCAAGCTCGCGCTGTCGCAGCACACGGTGCTGGCCGCGATCGCGGCGCGGTGATTGCAGCGGCCCGTCCACATCGCGGTAAGCCGGCGCGACGGCTTCACCGTCGCCAAACACCGCACCAGACGCGACACGACATCCGGCTCGGCGCGGATGCAGGTGGGCGCTTCGTCGCGCTGTCGCATACCGCCGAGATGGCGACGTCGCGTTTCGACACCTTCGCGATGGAGGGAACCGACGTCACCACCGCGCTGTATACGTGCGCCAACGTCGCGTCCGAGGAGCGGGTCGCGCGCGTCGACCGCAACACGCCGGGGCCGATGCGCGCGCCGCCCGAGGTGCCGTACATGTTCGCGCTCGAAAGCGCCGTCGACGAACTCGCGCATTCGATGCGAATCGACCCGATCGAACTGCGCCGGTGCAATGATACGCTCACCGATCCGGTAACCGGTCACCCCTTCACCTCGCGCCCGCTGATGCGCTGCTTCGACGCGGGCGCCGCCGCATTCGGCTGGGCGGCACGGTTGCCCGAGCCGGGCGTGACACGCGACGGTGCGTGGCTGATCGGCAGTGGCTGCGCCGCTGCCGCGCGCCCCGCCAAGATCGGCGCCGCAATCGTACGGCTGACCCAGACTGCCGACGGCGCTGTCCGCGTGCAGACCGCGCATCACGAGATCGGCAACGGCCTCTACACGCTGCTCGCGCTAACCGCCTCCGAGCGGCTGGGCGTCCCGCTCGCCCGCGTGCAGGTCGAGCTCGGCGACACCGCCCTGCCCGCCGCCGGCATCTCGGGCGGTTCGTCGACAAGCACGACGCTGGTCAATGCGCTCGCCGAGGCATGCCGACAGTTGCAGGCGCAGCCGGCAGGCGCGAACCGCTTGGTGGAGGTGGCGCTTGCGCCGCCGGGCGCCGAGCCGTCGACCATCGACGAGCTCAGGAAGGGGCACCTCAAGCTGGTCAGCACGCCCAAGGACAAGCTCGCCTGGAGCTTCGGCGCGCATTTCATTGAGGTCGGTGTCCATGGCGAGACGCGCGAGGTACGCGTCCGGCAGCATGTCGGTGCATTCGCGGCGGGACGGATCCTCAACCCGCTGACCGCGCGCAGCCAGATGCTTGGCGGCATGATCTGGGGGTAGAGCGCGACGCTGCTCGAGGCGACGATCGTCAACCCGGCGACCGGCAGCTATCTCAATCGTGACCTCGCCGAGTATCTCGTGCCGACCGCTGCCGACATCGGAGAGATGACCGCCATCATGGTCGAGGACGACGACGCGGCGGTCAATGCGGAGGGAGTGAAGGGCCTCGGCGAGATCGGCATCATTGGCGTGAATGCCGCGATCGCTAACGCGGTGTTCAATGCAACCGGGCGCAGGGTACGCAACCTGCCGATCCGAGTTGAACAGCTATTGTGAAATGTCCAAAGCATCGGGTGAGAGTAACAGCATGGTGACAAAGTAGTCACGCGCAACCAGTAGCTGTTCTGTCGGTTCCGATCGCTCGTAAATCAAGGACATGACGATGGATGAGTCCAAGCGGACCGGCACAGGCAGGCGTGACATACTGATCGGAGCCGGCACCTTCGCCGCCGCCGGTATCGCGGCCGCAGTCAGCGCTCAGGTTCCTAGCAATCCACGCAGCGCTGGTTCGATCACGGCCGGGCGCGACACTCAGTTGGCTGGCAAGGTCGCGTTCGTCACCGGCGGCGCGCGCGGGATTGGCCGGGCGATCGCCGTCGAGCTGGCGGCCAACGGTGCCGACGTCGCGATCTTCGACATTGCCGGCCCGGTCAGCCCGGCCTCCAACGCGAAGCCCGCCACCTCCGACGATATGGCCGAAACCGTTCGCCAGGTCGAAGCTCATGGCCGCCGATGCCTTCCGATCAAGGGCGACATCCGCAAGATCGCCCAGCTTCGCAGCGCGCGTGACCAAGTGGTTAAGCAGTTCGGCCGCGTCGACATCGTCGTCGCGAATGCCGCGATCCAACGCTGGAAGGATCTGCTGGAGATGGAGGACAGCGACTGGGACGATGTGATCGACAACAATGTGAACGGCACGGCGAACACGGTACGGGCCTTTGCCGCGACGCTGTGTGGTCAGAAGAGCGGGCGGTTCATCCTGCTGTCGTCGATGCAGGGCAAGCATGGCACGCCCGGTGCTTCTTCCTACTCAGCGTCCAAACACGCCATCATCGGCCTGATGAAATCGGCCGCCGAGGAATTCGGCAAGTACGGTGTCACCGTGAACTGCATCCTCCCCGGCCTCGTCGACACGGCCCTCACCCGCTACCCAGCGCGCTGGAGCCACGTGATCGGTGAAACAGAGGAAAACCCGCCCAAGAACCCGACTGAGGCCGAGACATGGAACAACCGTGCCCCGCGCGTACCGTTGCGAGTGGCGTGGCTGAAGCCCGAGGATATCTCGCCGATGGCGGTTTTCCTCGCGTCCGACGCATCGGCGATGTGCAGCGGAGCGAATTTCGAAGTTACCGGCGGAGACAGCGCTCAAGACGTGTAGGCTGTCGACGGGCGGCGGCTTCAGCGTGGTTGCCGTCCGGTTCGACCCAGATGCGTCCGCTCAGGCTCGTTCCGCTCCTCAGCTTCGGACATCAGTTCAGGTGTCAGTTCGCTGCCTCTTACAGCAAGGACCAGGGCTTCACCCGCTCCGGCATTTGCGACTAAGTCTTCCCCCAAGTACGAGGGAACCGATGAAGCGCCGACTACAGAAGCTGGCCGAGTTCGACGTCGTCGACAGATCGCCCCCGTGGCTGCCGGGTTGGGCTGCACAACTCCTGTTCGGCGCCGCGTGCACGGCGCTTCTCGTTGTCGTGCGGTTGGGCGTCGACGCCGTGGCACCCACCGCCGGCCCCTTTGCGCCGATCTACCCGGTGGTGCTGATCGCGACGCTCTTCGGTCGGCTCCGGGCAGGGTTGATCGCCTATGTGGGCTGCTTCGCCTGGGTCTTGTTGGTCGATCTCCCGAGCGCCGCAGCACGCGCCATTCCGCTCGCGACCGATGTGACCCGATCCCTGGTCAGCGCGGCCACTGTCCTCGTCGTGCTGATCTTCGCCGAGGTATTCCGCCAGGCCGTCCGTCATGCGGTGGCGGGACGCGAGCAGGCCATCGCCGCTCTGCGAGATCGCGAGCGCGAGTTGCGGGCGCTGAACCACGACCTGGAAAACAAGGTCGCCGAACGCACGCGCGAGGCGAGCCGGACGTGGCAGGTCAGCCCCGACCTGCACGGCATCCTGAACACGGAAGGCTTCTTTGAGGCTACCAATCCCGCTTGGCAGGCGACCTTGGGCTGGTCGGAAGAGCAGATGCGCACGACGCGGTTCTTCGAGTTCATCCATCCCGACGACGTCGAGCGTACCTACGCGGCTTGGGATGTGGTCCGTGAGGGCAAGCCGATCCTGCGCTTCGAGAACCGGTACCGGACGGTGGACGGAAACTGGCGCTGGCTGTCCTGGGTCGTTGTGCCGGAGAGCGGCCGATATTACGGAAGCGCGAGGGACGTTACCGAGCAGAAGCAGGCCGCCGACGTGCTTGCCACCATGCAGGACACTCTGCGCCAATCGCAGAAGCTGGAAGCCATCGGCCAGCTGACCGGAGGGGTGGCGCACGACTTCAACAACCTGCTGACCGTGATACGCGGCTCGGTCGAGCTGCTGCGCCGCCCCGATCTGGCCGAGGAGAAGCGGGCCAGGTACATCGATGCGATCGGCGACACCGCGGACCGCGCCACACGCCTGACCGGTCAGCTGCTGGCGTTTGCACGCCGGCAGACGCTCGTGCCCGAGATATTCGACAGCGGCGTGAGCCTGCTGGACGTCGCGACGATGCTCCGCACGCTGGCCGGATCACGAATCGAGGTCGAGACCCACGTGCCCGACGAGCCCTGCCTCGTCCGCGCCGACCGGAGCCAGTTCGACACGGCGTTGGTCAACATGGGGATCAACGCGCGCGACGCGATGGCCGGTGAGGGACGGCTGACGATCGCGGTCGGCGCGGTCTCGGGCATCCCGGAGGTGCGCAGCCACGCCCCGGTCACTGGCGATTTCGTCGCGATCACGATCACCGACACCGGCGAGGGCGTCGCGCCCGACGATCAAGTCCGCATCTTCGAACCCTTCTACACGACCAAGGACCAAGGCAAGGGCACCGGGCTCGGCCTCAGCCAAGTGATCGGCTTCGCCAAGCAATCCGGTGGCGACATCCGCGTGGACAGCGTCGTTGGCGAGGGCACCACTTTCACCCTGTACCTGCCTCGAGTTGAGGGCCGCGCCGAACCGGTTACGGACGTGCAGAACGAGCCCACGTCGACCAACGGCGACGGCGTCTGCGTTCTGCTCGTCGAGGACAACGATCGGGTAGGCGAGTTCGCCACGCAGGCTCTGCGCGAGCTCGGCTACGACAGCGTTCTGGCGCAGGATGCCCCAACAGCGCTCGCGAAGCTGGCAGAAGCGCCCGATACGTACCACGTCGTGTTCTCGGACGTCGTCATGCCGGGGATGAGCGGCATCGATCTGGCGCAGGAGATCCGCCGCCTCTATCCCGACCTGCCGGTGATCCTGACGAGTGGGTACAGCCATGTGCTGGCGCAGAACGGCACCCATGGCTTCGAGCTGCTGCACAAGCCATATTCCGTGGAACAGTTGTCGCGCGCGTTCCGCAAGGCGCTGAGCTGCCCTCCGGCGGCGCGGACCGCCGACCCCGGGACTGACGGCTGACCATCAGACCCTCAGGTCGGATGTGGTCCGAGCTGGTTCAGTGACGCAGCTGTCATCCGCCAGCTTTTCGTTATTGCCGGCAGATTGAACCCACAATTGGCCATTCAGCGGCAGTCTGACCGTTCCCCAAAGCGGCCTCTGGTTCACCGCAGTCGGCGACGCAGACCATGGTCGGGTCCGTTGCCCGCGGCGACGCTCGTCTGTTAGGTTCGGCCTATGGCGACGCAGCAACGCACAATCGTTTTCCTGCTCGAACAGGCGACTGGCGCCGGCGCGGTGGCGGCCAAGCCGATGTTCGGTGAATACGGCATCTACGTCGACGGCAAGATGATCGGGTCGGTCTGTGACGATCAGCTTTTCGTTAAGCCGACTGTATCGGGCCGCGCCCATGCCGAACCGGTGTCGGACGCGCCGCCGTATCCAGGCGCCAAACCGCAGATGCTCATCGCGGCCGATCGATGGGACGATGCCGAATGGCTCGGCGAGCTGCTGCGCGTCACAGCGGCGGAGCTGCCGACACCCAAGCCGCGGAAACCGAACCGAGGCACGTAAGCACCCGCAGCGGACGGGACCCAGAGTCAGACATTCCGAGGCGCTCACTCGTCCGCTTGCTCTGGAAGTGTGTCAGTTTCCAGCAAAAGGCGGCCGCGGCGGCTGCCTTCGCTTGGTCAGATCCGCAGACGGACCGTCCCTCCGATCGTACGCGGATCGCTGGGGGTCCCCAGGATCAGCCCGGAGTTGCCCGCCTGGATGGTGACGTTCTGGATGTAGTCGGCGTTGAGCAGGTTGCGGGCGAAAACCGCTAGCTCAAGGCCATCACGGAAGCGCACGCCGACGCTGCCGTTCGTGAGATTGTAACCACGAATGTAGGTGTAGCGCGACAGCGACGGATCGCCGTTGAAGCCGCCGCGCGAACTTGTGTCGACGTGCAGGAAGGCGACCACGCCGCCGACGGGCCGTTCGTAATCCGCGCCGGCCGTAACCGCGAACGTCGGCAGCGAGGCGAGTCGCTGGCCGGTGAGGTTGCACGCCGTCGTCGCCGCCGTCTGCACCTCCAGCGGGCACGGACCGGCCGGGTAATCGGTGTAGCGCCCGTCCGAATAGGCGAGATTGGCCCGGAACGTCAGGCCGGGCGCTACCAGCGCCACCGCGTCCGCCTCGATGCCCTTCACGGTCACCTTAGGGATGTTGGACAGGTAGCCACGTAACGCCACCGTCTGTGAGCTGTCGACAATGGTCGCCTGGAAATCCTGCACATCGGTCCAGAATCCGTCGATGTTGAAGATCAGCCGACGATCAAACAGCCGCGTCTTCACGCCGACCTCGTAATTGGTGTGCCGCTCGGGCCGCACCACGGCGGTAGCCAGCACCGGCTGGTTCTGGGAGTTCAGCGGCAAGCCCGACATATTGAGCCCGCCCGACTTGTAGCCTTTCGCAAAGGCGGCGTACGCCTGGATCCCATCGGTCACCTGCCATGACAGGTTGGCGCGTCCCGACAGGCTGCCATCGGCGTCGTGCGCGGTGTAGCTCTGCGGGCGCAGGATCGAGAGCTTGGCGTTCACCAGCGCCGTATTCGTGGTGGCGAGCCCGCCAAACACGGTGGTCGCGTAGCTGCCGTCCTTGTCCTCCCACGTGTAGCGGAGCCCGCCGGTTGCAGTGAGGCGCGGCAGGATGCGGTAGTTCGCCTCGCCGAACACGGCATAGCTGCGGCTGTTGAAGTTTGTGCGGCCATCGGTGCCATAGCCGTCGAGCAGGTTGGACGGATAGGTCGGCGCCGGCCCGAGCAGCCAATAGGTTGCCTGCGAACCGTAGGTGCTCAGCGGTTCGCCGGTGATCTTCTGGGTGAAATAGTAGAAGCCACCGACATAGCTGAGCGGGCCGGTGCCGTTGGAGGCGACGCGCAGTTCCTCGCTCGCCTGATCCTGACGCGAGGGAATGTGCTGCACGGTCTGGATCTGGATGCCGGTATAATCGCGGTCGTTGGCCGCATCCCAATTCCAAAACCGCCAGGCGGCGACGTTGGTGATCGTGACCGGACCGACGTTCCAGTCGGTGATGGCCGACACGCCACCCTCGTTGGTGCTCACCGCCAGGTCGGCATCGATGTTGGTGACGCGGTCATAGGGGTTGGTGCTGGCCGGCGTGTAGCCGAGCCCGGCGGCGAGCGCGGGGTATTGCCGTCCTGCCGCGCGCAGGGATTGACCGACGCGTAGGAACACCTGCGTACAGCAGGTGCTCTCGAAGTTGCTGAAGTCGGCGATGATCCGCGTCTCGAACGTGTCGCTCGGCCGGATCAGCAGCTGGCCGCGTACCGCCTGGTTGCCGAGATCGTTCAAGTGCCGGCCGTCGCGGGTGTCGTAGATGACGCCGTCACGGCGCTCGCTCAGCCCGGACAGGCGATAGGCGAGCACGCCGTCGGTGCTGATCGGTCCCGACGCAGAGGCTTTTGAGAGCACGAGGTTCTGCTCGCCATAGCTGAGCTCGACGTTCGCTTCGGGCGTGAAGGACGGTGCGCGCGATGTCACGCTGATCGCGCCCGCGGTGGTGTTCTTGCCGAACAGCGTGCCCTGCGGCCCCCGCAACACCTCGATCTGGTCGATGTCGGTGAAGTCGAACGCCGCCGTCGCCGGCCGCGCGTGATAGACCTGGTCGACATAGAAGCCGACGCCGTTCTCCAGCCCGTCGTTCGACTGGCTGACCGCGACCACGCTCGATCCCAGCCCGCGGATCGTGAACGCGGTGTTGCGCGGATTGGCCGACGAGTAGTTCAGGCTCGGCACGAGCGTCTGTAGCCCGTTGGTATTGACCGTGTAGGAGCGGTCGAGCAGCGCGCCGCCGACCACGGTCAGCGAACCAGGTATTTGCTGGGCATCCTCCGGCCGGCGCCGTGCGGTGACGGTCACGTCAGGAAGGCTCTCGCCAGCAGCTTGATCGGCCTGTGCCGCGACGGCCGGAGCAGGCGCCGTCCGGTCGGCCGATTGAGCAACGGCCGGCACTGCCATCGTCAGGCCGGCCATGACGGCAAGCGTCGTCGAACCGTATCGCATGAACATTCCCCTATCGGGCGCTCATGCACTATATCTGAGCGGATACAATATCCGCACGAATACATTCGGGTCTGCCGTCGCGTCGGTTAGGAGGTTTCAGAAGCGATCGGGGTTCCCCGCACAGCCAAGGTCAACCTCTTAAGCGACGGACGCTCCGCCAGCGCTTCAGCGTCGCGTTCGAGCTCGCGATAGTCGGCGAGCGCTGCTTTTCCTGCTTCGGTCAGGCGGGCACCGCGCTGAGAGCCGCCCCCGATGGCGGTCTCGACCACTCGCTCTTTGAAGCATCGGTTCATCTCATCAACGAGCAGCCATGCGCGCCGATAGCTCATGTTCATGGCTCGTCCCGCGGCCGAGATCGAGCCCTCGCGATCGATGGCGTCCAGCAGGTCGGCCTTGCCAGGGCCCAGCGCGAAGGCATCGCCGCACACCAGCTGCAATTTGAGCTTGAGCGACCCGACCTTCACGTCACTTCGCGATCAGGACGTCACTTGCCTTGATGACGACGGTCACCTCGTCACCCTCGGTCAACGCCAGGTCGACGATCGCTTCCTCGGTGATGCTGGAGGTCACGACGCTACCGCTGCCGATGTCGACCTTGACCGTCCCGTTCACCGCACCGGGCGTGATCGAGACGACGCGACCTGGGATCTGATTGCGCGCGCTGAGCTTCATAGGTGTTCTCTCCGAATGGGCCCAGGTAGCACACGATGGCGATCGACGATAAGACCGGTACTCATCCATATTCCAGAGGTGGACGCGACGACCACTCCAACACTCTTACTCGCCGCCGCCGCGCCCAGTGCGGGTGGAGGTCACAGTGCTGCCATTGGACACCGTCGACGGCAAAGTGATGATGGTCGTTCCTATCGCTTGGTGCGGACTGGCAGTGATACGCAACCTGATGTGGCGACAATGACGACAGCATTGGCCGACAAAGCGCCACCGGCGCACGCACAGGCTGAAGCCGAATGCTCAGCAATTAAACGACTGCAGTGCAGCGGGGCTTCCAGCCTGACCGGAGGCGCTTCCGTCGCCTTTGATTGTAACGGGGCGGTGACCGCAAGGGCCCAAAGCGGTAATGACCCACTTTCCGCCACTCAGACGCCCTGTGGTGCGGGCCAACTTTGCCCGTCCATTCATGTGGTGTGATCAGGTGGGCAGTTCGGACGCTTAGCTCGTCACTGCGAGCGCCGGAGCCACAAAATGCTCGGCTTCTGCTGGGGTCAGGCAAATGCGGACGACTTGGTGCTGGTGGACACGTTCGAACTGTAGTTTGAGCAGCGTCGACGACACTATGATCGCCACTCGGTCGGATGGATCGGAATAGAGCCGGTTCGTCGCTTCGGCGATGATCCTCGTGACGCTCATTGACTGTGTCACGGCCCCACGCAGATCGATCACTACCTTGACCTGGCGCGCCGATTGGCGACGGCGCGCAAATATCGACGCCAGCGTGCCGAAATGCCGGCGGACCTCGTCCTCGGCGAAGAAGCCCTCGCCTACAATCCGGATCACGGAGCCGCTGTCGTCGATCCGATGCATCAGTGCCGGTCCCCCGCTCGCTTTCGATTCCGCGGACTAGGGCACGCCTGTTAACATTTTCTGGTCAAGCCAGCGCCGCCGATCCTGCCGAGCGAAGCGTTACCTGCGCCGCAGCACACGCATCCGGCAAGACCCAAAAATCCGCCATTCCCGGTGCATTGCCCCCGCCCGACTTCTGCCTATCATTCATATTTGATGGAGACGGCGAAAGTCCGTCTAGGTGCCCTTGCTGCGGCGTCGATTCGTCGCTGAACGGCATTGCTTTGCAGAACACGGACCAGAAACTTAGCGCCGCCGGCGTAGGTCGGACCTTATGCCGAGTACCTTGATCAACGTCCGTATTTGCGAGCATTTGTCCGCCATCTTTGCGCTGATCAATCGTCATGATATGCGCACGATCAGGCGTCTGGAATATCGATGAGACATCCTTTTTGTCGGGCCATTCTTCGTTCTGCCTGCGCTGCCGCCATACTGTGCACGGCTCCGGCGCTGGCAGCCGACTTCGACCCGAAGGTCGCCTTCGCTGCGCAGACGCTCCCGGATGGCGTGAACGTCTATCGCTCCTCCAACGGCGCGCCCGGGCCAGGATACTGGCAGAACCGGGTTAACTATGCGATCACCGCGCGGATCGACACCACGACCAAGGCGCTGACGGCAACCGAAACGATCGACTACACCAACAACAGTCCCGACGCCCTGCCGAGCCTGTGGATGCAGCTCGACCAGAACATCTATCGTGCGGATTCCCGCGCAGCGACGATGGGCAGCGGGCGGAGGGGCCGCGGCTCGGTCGAGCATAGTGACGGCTACGCTATCGCATCGGTGGAGGTGCTGCGCGGCAAGAACTGGGTGTCGATTCCGTTCGTCGTCTCCGATACGCGCATGAATCTCCGGCTCGACCAGCCGCTCAGGGGCGGCGGGACGAAGCTGAAGTTCCGCATCGCCTATCGTTATGCCATCCCAGGCGTATGGGGCGGGCGCACCTCTTGGCTCGACACGCCGAACGGGACGATCTTCGATATCGCCCAGTGGTTCCCGCGCATGGCCGTCTATGACGATCTGCGCGGCTGGGACACGCTCCCCTATCTCGGGTCTGAATTCTACTGCGAATATGGCGATGTGGATTACGCGGTCACCGTGCCCGCCGACATGATCGTCGCCGGTGGCGGCGTGCTGACCAATACGGCGGAAGTCCTGACGCCGCTCCAGCGGTCGCGCCTCGCCAAGGCGGCCGGCAGCGAAACCACGGTGATGATCCGCACGCCCGACGAAGTGACCCGCGACAGTGCGCGTCCCGCGGCGCAAGCCGAGAAGACCTGGCGCTATCACTTCGCCAATACGCGCGACGTCGCCTTCTCCGCCTCGCGCGCCTTCGTGTGGGATGCGGCGCGGATGAACCTGCCCAGCGGCAAGGCCGCGCTGGCGGAAAGCGTCTATCCGGTCGAGAGCGCAGGCGACGCCGGCTGGGGAAGATCAACCGAGTATCTGAAGGACTCAGTCGAGCGCTTCTCTGGGCATTGGTACCCTTATCCCTACCCGAGCGCATGGAGCATCGCCGGCGGCTCGACGGGCATGGAATATCCCGGGATGGCGTTCGACGGCATCCCGGACAAGGGCAAGGAGCTGTTCTGGATCACCGCGCACGAGATCGGCCACAGCTGGTACCCAATGGTCGTAGGCTCGAACGAGCGTCGCGACGCCTGGATGGACGAAGGCTTCAACACCTTCATCGACACGTTTGAGAGCGACGAGTTCAAGGGCGGCGTGTTCGGTCCCAAGCGCGACAGCGAATATGCGCCGGGCGGCGGCAATCCGGTTGACGAGATCCTGCCGCTGCTGGCCGACAAGGATGCGCCGCCGATCCTGAGCTATCCGGACGTCATGGGCGAGAAGTACCGTCATTCGGTCAGCTACTACAAGACCGCGCTGGGCTTGCGCCTGTTGCGCGATGTCATCCTCGGCCCGGAGCGGTTCGACCCCGCCTTCCGCAACTATACCGCCGACTGGGCGTTCAAGCATCCCAGCCCGTCCGACTTCTTCCGCGAGATGTCGAGCGAGTCTGGGGAGGACCTGAGCTGGTTCTGGCGCGGCTGGTTCTTCAACAACTGGCAGCTCGACTTGGCGGTGACGAACGTTGCGTATATCGATGGCGACCCCGCCAAGGGTGCAAGCATTACGCTCGAGAGCCGTGACAAGTTGGTAATGCCGGCGGTGCTGGAGGTGAAATATGCCGACGGCCACACCACTCGCATCAAGCTGCCGGTTGAGACCTGGATGCGGACCAAGCCTGTCATCAGCGCACCCGCCGGCCGCATCGCCTCGGTCATGCTGGACCCCGATCATCTCCTGCCGGACCGTGACCGGAGCAACAACGGCGTGGTGCCATAGGGCAACGGAGAAAGTCGGCTCTACTGCATAAAGACCCATCTGTGGACGCCCCTTCGGTTGCAAGCGGTTTTCCTGAGGTTCTGGCACTTGGTCGGATGCTGCCATCTGTCCGGCCTGTGATGCAGCGATGAAGCTGCTGGCCTGTATGGGAGTTCGCGGACCGGAACCATTTCACAATCGCGTGCTCTTGGACACGATGGGTCTTGCTGGTTCTTCCGGCCCCGTCTCGCCGACTGTTGTGCCATACCCTCCTTCGACCGACTGCGCCCTCCGACGCCTCTGGCCCGCCTCGGCTTTACGCCGCGACTGCGACCGGAGCTCTGTAATCCTCTTTGCGAACCAGCAATGCCCAGACGGTGCGTGCCATCTTGTTGGCCAACGCGACCGTCACCAGCATGCGCGGTTTCCTGGCGAGCATGCCTTCGAGCCATGAGCCTGCCGGCGCGCCACGCTTGCTCGCCTGGAGCACGACCGCGCTGCTGCCGATGATGAGCAGGCGCCTCAGCGTGCGCTCTCCCATTTTGGAGATCGCACCCAGCTTCTGCTTGCCGCCGGTCGAGGACTGCTTGGGTACCAGCCCCAGCCAAGCGGCGAAGTCGCGCCCTTTGGCGAACGTCTCTGCCGGAGGCGCTATTGCGGCGATGGCTGTGGCCGTGATGGGACCGATGCCGGGGATCGTCATCAGCCGGCGCGCGACCTCGTCCTCGCGGGCACGCCGCGCGATCTCCTTGTCCAGTTCCGCCACCCGCTTGTCGAGCCCGGCCAGCATGTCGACCATCATCGCGAACATCGGTCGGGCCGCCTCGGGCAGTGTCTCGCCGATCTCGCCGCCCTCGAGCAGGTCCGCGAGCATCGTCAGGTGCGCGGTGCCCTTGGGCGCAACCCAGCCATACTCGGCCAGGTGACCGCGGATCGCGTTGCCGAGCGGGGTGCGCTGTTTCACCGCCAAGTCGCGCGTACGGAACACCAGCGCCGCCGCCTGTTGCTCCTCGGTCTTTACCGCCACGAACCGCATGCTCGGCCGCTGCGCCGCTTCGCAGATCGCCTCGGCATCGACAGCATCGTTCTTGTGCCGCTTCACGTACGGCTTCACGTACGCCGGCGGGATCAGCCGGACATCATGGCCCATCGCCCGCAGCTCGCGCGCCCAGTGATGCGCGCCGCCGCACGCCTCCAATGCCACCAGGCAGCGCGGATGTGCCGCAAAAAAGTCGAGCAGCTTGCCGCGCGTGATCTTCCGACTGAACACGGCACGCCCGGTCGCATCCGCCCCATGCGCGTGGAAAACATTCTTAGCGATATCAGAGGTGGTTCGGGGAATCTGCACAGCGGGGATAAGTGGATTGCCGATCTGAC